>JBBKXP010000041.1:0-4294 GCA_037969545.1 Paracoccaceae bacterium
CGAAGGTGCCGAGGGCGGGCGCAAGGATCGCGAGCGACCGCGCCGTGGCGACGCCGGCAAGGGCAAAGGCGGCAAGGGCGGCGGAAAATCAGCCGGCCGGCCGCGGGATGACAAGCCGCAGGTCCATGCCACCAAACCCCGGCCGGAAAAGCGGATCGACCCCGACAACCCCTTTGCCGCAGCATTGGCAGGCTTCAAACCAAAGTGACCGATGGTTTGATTCGCCTCGACAAATGGTTGTGGCAGGCGCGGTTTTTCAAGACCCGGACGCTGGCAACCGGTCTTGTGGCCAAGGGACGGGTGCGGGTCGATGGCACGCCGGTCAGCAAACCGGCACGGATGGTCGGCCCCGGCATGGTGCTGACGTTTCCGCAGGGCGATACAATTCGCGTGGTGCGCATCGCCACCTGTGGTGACCGGCGCGGTCCGGCATCCGAGGCGCAGGCACTTTATGCTGATCTGACACCGGCGCCGCAGACCAAGATTCTGCATAATCCGGGGTTCGACGCAAAGGGGCGGCCGGGGCGCAAGGACCGGCAGAACAGGGCGTCACATGACGCCGCATCGCGGCCTTTCGACCTTGAATGAGGTCGCCGACTGGCCTAGGTCAGACGGCGTGAGATTGCGGAATCAGCCATGACCTACATCGTCAATGACAATTGCATTGCCTGCAAATACACCGACTGCGTCGAAGTCTGCCCTGTGGACTGCTTTTACGAGGGCGAGAACATGCTGGTGATCCACCCCGAGGAGTGTATCGACTGTGGTGTCTGCGAACCGGAATGCCCGGCCGACGCGATCCGCCCGGATACCGAGCCGGACATGGAAAAATGGGTCGAATTCAATCGCAAATACTCAGAAATGTGGCCAGTCATCATCACCCGCAAAGACCCGTTGCCCAATGCCGAAGAGATGGACGGCAAAACCGGCAAGATGTCGATGTTTTCCGAGGCAGCCGGCACAGGCGGGTGACCGGCATTTGTGGGCGAGCGCCGTTTCGGGGTGGCAGTTGAATTCAAGCCTCTAAATCCACGCGATAAAACGGTTTTTCGGGGTGCCGCACTGCGGCACTGGCGAATCGGGTGTTTTTGTGGTATTGTTTGATCAATGCTGCTGGAATTTTGACTTTCACAGACTGATAATTCGACCGACGGGGGCCTATTTGTCACCGCCGGTGTTTTTGTCGCCTGGTGAACAGTCGCTTGGAAAGGACCAACATGAGCAAGTCGAAGAAAAATGACTTTCACCCCAACGAGTTTGTTGTGTACCCGGCGCACGGCGTTGGCAAGATCGTATCGATCGAAAAGCAGGAAGTCGCGGGGTTTGAGCTCGAGTTGTTCGTGATCTCGTTCGAAAAGGACAAGATGACGCTTCGGGTGCCGACCCACAAGGCGACCGAGGTCGGGATGCGCGCGCTGGCAACGCCGGACGTTGTTGCGCATGCGATGAAGACCTTGCGCGGCAAGGCCAAGGTGAAAAAGGCCATGTGGTCGCGTCGGGCGCAGGAATACGAGCAAAAGATCAACTCGGGCGACCTGATCGCGATTGCTGAGGTGGTGCGCGACCTGCACCGTGCCGACGATCAGCGCGAGCAGAGCTATTCTGAACGCCAGCTTTATGAGGCCGCATTGGAGCGTCTGACCCGCGAATTTGCTGCTGTTGCAGGCAATGACGAGGTCGCTGCCGGAAGAGAAATCGATTCGGTTCTGGTTGGTCGCGCCGCCTGAACGTCGTTGGAGCGAGATTGGAAAGCCGCGCCATTTGGTGCGGCTTTCTTTGTCTGAAAGCGCCGCCGGCAGGAGCTGTCACTGCAAAATGTGTCGGTTCAAAGTGCGCGCCAGCCGATATCGCGCCGACAGAATCCTTCCGGCCAGTCGATCTGGTGGATCATCCCATAGGCTCGGTCGCGGGCTTCAGCCAATGACGCACCCCGCGCACTGACCGCCAGAACCCTGCCGCCAGTCGCCACTGTCTTGCCGTCGAGATTGGCTGTGCCGGCGTGAAAGACCATGTTCATGGAATCTTCGGGCAAGGATTCCAACCCCTTGATCTCGGTGCCTTTCGCATAGTCGCCCGGGTAGCCCTGCACGGCCATGACGACCGCAATCGCGTGATCGTCGGCCCAATTTACCTGCATCTGGTCCAGCCGCCCCTCGGCGCAGGCGAGCATCAGGTCAAGCGCCTGACCGCCCAGTCGCAGCATCAGCACCTGACATTCCGGATCGCCAAATCGGACGTTGTATTCGATGAGCCGGGGCTGGCCGTCGCAGATCATCAGCCCGGCAAACAGAATCCCCTCGAATGGCGTGCCGGCCTTGGCCATTTCGGCCATCGTCGGAGCGATGATCTGGTCGAGCGCCTTTTGCGTCACCTCATCCGTCATCACCGGGGCGGGCGCATAGGCCCCCATGCCGCCGGTGTTCGGTCCGGTGTCACCGTCACCGACGCGCTTGTGGTCCTGCGCGGTGCCAAGCGGCAGCAACGTCGTTCCGGCGACGAGGACAAAGAATGACGCCTCTTCGCCTTCCATGAATTCCTCGATCACCACCTCCGCCCCGGCATCACCGAAACTGCCGTCGAACATGACGTCGATGGCGGCCAATGCCTCGGCTTCTGTCGTCGCGACGATCACCCCTTTGCCCGCTGCGAGCCCGTCGGCCTTGATCACGATGGGGGCGCCGTTGGCGCGGACGTGCGTTTTGGCCGGTTCGGGCGCGGTGAAGCGGGCATAGGCGGCGGTCGGGGCGTCCGCCCGGGCGCAGATTTCTTTTGTGAAAGCCTTGGAAGATTCAAGCCGCGCCGCGGCTTTGGAAGGTCCGAAAACCAATAGTCCGGCTGCCCGCAGGGTGTCGGCGACGCCGGCAGCCAACGGTGCTTCGGGCCCGACGATCACGAAATCCACCGCGTTCTCCTCGGCAAAAACTGTGACAGCTTCGCCGTCCAGGATATTGATATCGGCGCAGTCCGCGATGGCCGCGATCCCAGCATTCCCGGGGGCGACGATCAGGCGGTCGCATTTGGGGTTTTGCAGCGTTGCCCAGGCAAGTGCATGTTCGCGACCGCCGCCGCCAAGGATCAGAATGTTCATCAATGCCCCCGCTTGGCCTTTGTTGCCCGGGGTTCTAAGGTTCGGCACAAAGGATCACAAGGCGCAGACATGGACTTATTCGAGGACGAAACCCCCGAGACTGGCGGCAATGCCCCGGAGTTTACCGTGTCGGAAATTTCCGGCGCGGTGAAGCGCAATATCGAGGGCGAGTTTGGCCATGTCCGGGTGCGCGGCGAGGTGGGCCGGGTATCGCGCCCGGCGTCGGGGCATCTGTATCTTGACCTCAAGGATGACCGTGCAGTGTTGTCGGGCATCATCTGGAAGGGGCGTGCCCAAGCCCTTGCGACCCGTCCCGAAGAAGGGATGGAGGTGATCGCGACTGGCAAGTTGACGACTTTTCCGGGCCAGTCAAAGTACCAGATGGTGATTGAAGACATCGCGCCTGCCGGTGCCGGAGCGTTGATGGCGATGCTGGAAAAGCGCAAGGCGGCATTGGCAGCCGAAGGGTTGTTCGATGCGTCCCGCAAGCGCCCCCTGCCGTATCTGCCGGACGTGATCGGTGTCGTCACGTCGCCCTCGGGTGCGGTGATCCGCGACATCCTGCACCGCTTGCGGGATCGGTTTCCGCGCAAGGTTTTGGTCTGGCCGGTCGCCGTGCAGGGCGCCAAATGCGCAACAGAGGTGGCATCGGCGATCAATGGTTTCAATGCCTTGACACCCGGCGGCACGATACCCCGCCCGGATCTGATCATTGTGGCGCGGGGCGGCGGCAGTATTGAAGATTTGTGGGGGTTCAACGAGGAAATCGTCGCAAGGGCGGCTGCGGAATCTACGATTCCGCTGATTTCGGCAGTGGGTCACGAGACCGACACGACCCTGCTCGATTTCGCCGCCGACAAGCGGGCACCGACGCCCACCGCTGCTGCAGAACTGGCGGTACCGGTGCGGATGGAACTTGTGGCGCATGTCGACGGGCAGGGCGCGCGGCTAAGTCGTGCGATTACGCAGGGGCTTGGGCAGCGCGGCCAGCGGTTGCGCGACCTGGGGCGGGTGCTGCCGCAACCGGCCGGGTTACTGGATACCCCGCAGCAGCAGTTGGACTATCTGGTCGAACGGTTGCCAGCGGCTCTGCGACGGGCCCGCGACCTTAAGGCGCTGCAACTGGCGCGGGCAAGCGGGACGCTGAAACCCGGCATGTTGCGCCGCACCCTGGCACAGGATGGCCGGCGGGTGGCGGAACTGGCG
>JBBKXP010000042.1:0-10638 GCA_037969545.1 Paracoccaceae bacterium
GCAGGTGGAACCGCGACAGACAAATGGCCGACAGGCCGATATCTGACCATCGGCGCATTGGCGCTTTTCGTGTTGGTCGGGGGCTTTGGCGGTTGGGCCGTCACGGCCCAGATATCCGGCGCGGTCATCGCCATTGGCCAGATCGAGGTCGATCAGAACAGGCAGGTCATCCAGCATCCTGATGGTGGCGTGGTCGAGGCGATCGTGGTGTCTGAGGGCGATCTGGTTGCCGAAGGTGATCTGCTGATCCAGATCGACGCATCCGATATCCGATCGGAACTTTCGGTCGTCGAAGGACAGCTGTTCGAAGTGGTCGCGCGGCGCGGACGCTACGAGGCCGAACAGGACGGCGCGATGACGATCACATACGATCCGCTGCTTCTGAACAGCGACAATCCGACCGCCGCAATTCTGATGCAGGGGCAGTCACGGCTGTTTGCGGCCCGCCAAGATTCAGAGGCGAACGCGCTGGATCAGCTGGTCAAACGGCAATCGCAGATCTCCAGCCAGATCGACGGCCTGCATGCCCAACAGACAGCGATGGAAACCCAGCTTGAACTGATCCTGCAGGAAATGAACAGTCAGCAGGACCTGCTGAATCGCGGTTTGGCGCAAGCAACGCGGGTGATGGCCCTGCAGCGCGAATCCGCGAGCATGTCGGGTGAAATGGGCGATCTCGCCGCGCAGATCGCACAGGCCGAAGAACGCATTACCGAAATTGACATACAGATCCTGAACCTTGGCACGACGCGCCGGGAAGAGGCGATTACCCGGCTGCGCGATCTGCAATACAACGAGTTGGAACTAAGCGAGCGACGCCGATCTCTCCGGCAAAAGATGGACCGCCTGGACATTCGCGCCCCGGTTTCCGGTATCGTCTACGGTCTGCAGGTCTTTGCCCCGCGGTCGGTCATCAAACCGGCCGACCCGGTGATGTTTCTGGTGCCACAAGATCGCCCGCTGATCATCACCACGCAGGTCCAGACGCGCGACATCGACCAGTTGTTCATCGGGCAACAGGTTGCCTTGCGATTCTCGGCGTTCGATCAGCGGCGGACGCCCGAACTGTACGGCAAGGTGATCAAGGTGTCGGCGGACGCATTTCAGGATCAGAACCGGGGCGTATCGTTCTATCGCGCCGAAATTGCGCTGAACGATGGCGAGGCGGCCCGCCTGCCCGTAGGGATGACCTTGATACCCGGCATGCCGGTCGAGGCATTCATCAGCACGGATGCGCGCAGTCCGATGGAATATTTCCTGAAACCCGTCTCCGACTTTTTCGCCAAGGCGTTTCGCGAAACCGAATGACCCGCGGCGCATTGCAAGGCTGCGATGCTCCGGTTAGCGTCCGGCGCAATGCATAAGCAAAGGATCGTGCAATGAGCGGCAATTTCGAAACCCGACTGAAAGCGCTTGGCGTCACCTTGCCCAGCGCCCCGGCCCCGGCGGCCAACTATGTGCCCTTTGTGGTGGTCGGCGACATCGTGCATGTGTCGGGGCAGGTATCGAACGGGCCAGACGGGTTCATCAAGGGCCGCCTTGGCGACGGGATGAGTGTCGAGGAAGGTGCCGACGCCGCCCGCGCCTGCGCGGTAAGCCTGCTGGCGCAGGTCAAGGCGGCCTGTGGCGGCGATCTGGACCGATTGGTCAGGGTCGTCAAACTGTCGGGTTTCGTCAACTCGAGCCCTGATTTCACCGACCAACCCAAGGTGATCAACGGTTGTTCCGATTTTCTGGTCGAGGCCCTGGGCGATGCCGGTCGCCACGCCCGTTCCGCTGTCGGGGTCGCTGCGCTGCCGCTGGGCGTCGCCGTTGAAATCGAAGGTATCTTTCAGATCAAATGAGGCTGCCCGACGCTTTCCTTGCCCGCCCGCTGGCGCACCGGGGTCTGCATGACAAGACCGCCGGAAGGCCCGAGAATTCGCCGGAAGCGTTTCAGGCGGCGGTTGCTGCGGGCTATGGCATCGAACTGGACGTGCAACTGTCGGCTGACGGTCAGGCGATGGTGTTTCACGACTACGATCTGGCCCGGCTGACCGGCGAATCCGGTGCCGTGGCGCAACGCACGGCGGCCGATCTGGGCCGGATCGTGCTGAAAATCGGCACTGACACGATCCCGACGCTGGCGCAGGTGCTGGCACTGGTCGCGGGTCGGGTGCCGCTGCTGATCGAGATCAAGGATCAGGATGGCGCCCTGGACCGCAATGTCGGGCGGCTGGAACAGGCCACTGTCGCGTCGCTTTCCGGCTACACCGGCCCGGTCGCCCTGATGTCGTTCAACCCGCATGCAACGCTGGCCTGTGCTGCGCTGGCGCCACAGATCGCGCGGGGGCTGGTGACTGACCCATTCAAGCTGAAGGACTGGCCGACGATTCCGGCGGCGACCCGGTCGCGGCTGCGCGGTATTCCCGATTATGACGCCGCCGGTTGCAGTTTTGTCAGTCATAACCGGACCGATCTTGACGCGCCCCGGATCGCGGAACTGAAACGGGCGGGGGCAACGATTCTGTGTTGGACGGTCCGCAGCCAAATTGCCGAGGCCGCGGCCCGCAAGATCGCCGATAACGTCACATTTGAAGGCTATCTGGCTTGACGCTTGCCCGGCCCCGCCCACCTAACGCTGCATGACGATCGAAATCAGCACCCACGGCAGCATCACCGAGATTGGCGCGACAGACTGGGACGCCTGCGCCTGCCCTGAAACAGCAGACGGCGGGCGGCCCGATGACCCGTTCACCACCTACCGGTTCCTGTCGGCGCTGGAACGCAGCCGGTCGGTCGGCACCGGCACCGGCTGGCAGCCGCGCTTTCTGGCGGCGCGGCAGGACGGTGGCGTGATCGGGGTCGCGCCGCTTTACGCCAAAAGTCATTCGCAGGGCGAATATATCTTTGATCACAACTGGGCGCAGGCCTGGGAACGGGCAGGTGGGCGATATTACCCGAAACTGCAGATCGCGGTGCCGTTCACCCCGGCGACCGGGCGGCGTTTCCTGACCCGTCCGGGCCACGAGGCCATGGCGATGGCGGCGCTGGTGCAGGGCGCGGTGCAGATTGCCGCGGACAACAACGTGTCGTCGCTGCATGTGACGTTCTGCACCGAGGCCGAAATGATTGCCGGGACCGAAATGGGCCTGCTGCCCCGGACCAGCCAGCAGTTTCACTGGACCAATGCCGGATACGCCGATTTCGACGCCTTCACCGCCGCCTTGTCGAGCCGCAAGCGCAAGAATATCCGCCGCGAACGGACCGAGGCGCAGGACTTTGGCGGCGAGATCGTGTGTCTGACCGGCGCCCAGATCACCCCCGACCATTGGGACGCGGTCTGGGCATTCTATCAGGACACCGGCAGCCGAAAATGGGGGACGCCCTACCTGACACGTAAATTCTTTGACATTGCCCACGCGACCCTGCGCGACGACATCCTGCTGATCCTGGCGCTGCGCGATGGCCGCCCGATTGCCGGCGCGCTGAACCTTATCGGCCGTGCAGCGTTATACGGGCGCTACTGGGGCTGTACCGAACACCACGCCTGCCTGCATTTCGAACTTTGCTATTATCAGGCAATTGCCTGGGCCATCGACCACGGGCTGCAACGGGTCGAGGCCGGCGCACAGGGGGAACACAAACTGGCACGCGGCTATCTGCCAGTCGCCAATCATTCGCTGCACTGGATCGGCGATCCGGGCTTGCGCGAGGCCGTGGCGCAGTATCTGCGGGCCGAGGCCCGTGCGGTTGATGACGACATCGACGTGCTGACCAGCTATGGACCGTTTCGCAAGGCCAAACAGGAGGAACAGGATTGACTGATGCATTGACCAAAGCCGAACGCGACGCGGCGATGCCGGGTTTGCTCGAGACTGGCTGGGCACTGACGCCGGGCCGCGACGCGATCCACAAGACGTTCACATTCACCAACTTCGTCAACGCCTTCGGCTTCATGACCCGGGCCGCGCTCTGGGCCGAGAAATGGAACCATCACCCCGAGTGGTCGAACGTCTACAAGACCGTCGAGGTGACGCTGACCACCCATGACGCGGGTGGACTTAGCGCGCTGGATGTGAAACTCGCCCGGAAAATGGATCAACTTTCGGCTGACTGATGCAAGACCTCCTGAGCAAGCCCGTCCTGAACGGCAAATCGATCCTTGACCTGCTGACCCTCGAATTCCTCGCCTCGATCTTTGGCAGCGTGCTGACTGCCATCGTCATTCTGGTGGCCGGATTCATCATCGCGGGCTGGCTCAAGCGACGGATCGTCGGGCTGGCGAACCGGCACGCGCGGCTGGACAAGACGCTGTTCGCGTTCTTCGCCAACATCGTCTGGTACGTCATCCTGCTGTTCACCGCCCTGTTCCTGTTGAACACCTTCGGGATCCAGACGACATCGATCGTCGCCCTGCTGGGTGCCGCCGGTCTGGCCATTGGCCTTGCCTTGCAAGGCACATTGTCGAATGTCGCCGCCGGGGTGATGATCATCTTTTTCCGCCCCATCAAGGTCGGCGACTTTGTCGAGGTGAACGGGCAATCTGGCACGGTCCGCGACATTTCACTGAACAACATCGAACTGGCGCGTCTGGACAACGTGCAGATCATCGTCCCCAACAGTCAGGTCTGGGGCAATACGATCACCAACTATTCAGCCTATCCGACGCGGCGCGCCGAATGGACGTTCGGGGTCGGCTACGGGGCCAACCTGAAAACCGCCGAGACGGTGATCCGCGACACGATCATGGCCGATCCGCGATCGCATACGATCCCCGAACCCTTCGTGCAGGTAAACAACCTGAACGCCAGTTCAGTCGATTTTCTGGTGCGGGTGTGGTGCGACCGGGGCGACTATTTCGCCTATCAGGCCGATATGAAACGCGCCGTCAAAGAAGCTCTGGACGCCGCCGGGGTCGAAATTCCGTTCCCGACGACGACCATCATGCGCGCGAAATCGTAGACCGGGCTTCAGCCCGGCGCCCGTCAACCAATCGATTCAAGAAACTTGTCGCCCGTGGTGATGTCGCAAACACCCGGTTCATCGACGCTTGCCGCGGTCACAACCCCGTCCTCGACCAGCACGGCATAGCGGTTGGAACGCCCAATCAGCCCCAGCGGCGGCGCGGTGAATTCCATCTTCAGCGCGTGGGTAAATGCCCCGTCAGCGTCGCCCAGATGGGTGATCCCGGCGGCTGTCGCCCCTGTCGCCTCGCCCCAGGCTTTCAACACGAAGGGGTCGTTCACCGAGACGCAGATCACCTCTTGCACGCCCTTGGCTGTCAGCCCGTCCATCGACTTGATGAAGCTTGGGACGTGTTTGGTCGAACAGGGGCCGGTAAAGGCGCCCGGCAGGCCAAAGACCACAACCTTGCGTCCTGTCAGTTTCGCCGACAGGTCGACCACTTCGGGGCCGTCAGCACCCATCAGGCTCAGCTTTGCATCGGGGAGTTTGTCGCCAACTTTGATTGTCATGCCGGTGTCCTTCATTGCATTTAGGTTCCTGGTTGCCCCTGATATAGACGCCCGGAAACCGAGCGCCAGCAAAAGGAAGAACTTATGACCCATTTCGTCGTGATCGGGGCCGGACAGGCCGGGGCATCGCTGGTGGCCAAGCTGCGGACCGATGGGTTTGACGGCCAGATCACCCTTGTCGGGGCCGAGCCGGTGCCGCCCTATCAGCGTCCGCCGCTGTCCAAGGCCTATCTTTTGGGCGAGATGACAGTGGAGCGGCTTTACCTGCGGCCGCTTGAGTTTTACGCCGAGCATGGCATCACCCTGCGGCTGGATACCCGCGCCGTGGCGGTCGATCCGGCGGCGCGTCAGGTCACGCTGTCCGACGATACGGTGCTGACTTATGATGCACTGGCCCTGACCACGGGGTCACACCCGCGGACCCTGCCTGCTGCCGTTGGCGGCAATCTGGAGGGCGTCTATACGGTCCGCGACCTGCGCGACGCCGACGCGATGGAGCCGGAATTCAAGCCGGGCCGCCGTGTACTGATCATCGGCGGTGGCTATATCGGGCTTGAGGCGGCGGCGGTCGCAGCCAAAAAGGGGCTCGAAGTCACCATCGTCGAAATGGCCGACAGGATAATGAGCCGGGTCGCAGCACCAGTGACCAGCGACTATTTCCGCGCCCTGCACCAGACCCACGGGGTGATGATCCGCGAAGGTACGGGGCTCGAGCGGTTGACGGGCGACGAACGTGTGACAGGGGCCGTGCTGACGGGCGGGATCGCGCTGGAGATCGACTTTGCCATCATTGGCGTCGGCATCATGCCCGCCACCGCGCTGGCCGAAGGCGCCGGACTGAGCATCGCCAACGGGATCGCGACCGACACCCAGGCCCGCACGTCTGATCCGCATATCTGGGCGGCGGGCGATTGTGCGTCGTTTCCCCATCACGGCCAGCAGATCAGGGTCGAAAGCGTCGGCAACGCGATCGACCAGGCCGAGGTTGCGGCGCAGAACATGATGGGCAAGGGGGTCGAATATGTCGCGGCACCGTGGTTCTGGTCGGATCAATACGACTGCAAACTGCAGATCGCCGGGCTCAACACGGGCTATACCAACGTGCACGTGAAGCAGACCGACGGGGCGGAATCGCACTGGTATTACAAGGGCGACACGCTGATTGCGGTCGACGCGATGAACGACGCGCGCAACTATATGATCGGCAAGCGGCTGATCGAGGGTGGCAAATCGCCGGCGCCTGCGGTGGTCTGCGATCCGGCGACCGATATGAAGGCGCTGCTGAAGGCGTGAGGATCATCGCCGGACAGCATCGGGGGTTGAAGCTGGCCGAGATCGGCACGGGTGACGCCGCCGCGCATCTGCGACCGACCTCTGACAGGGTGCGCGAAACCCTGTTCAACATCCTGCGCAATCATGGGCAGCCGGGGCCGTCGACCCGGGTGCTCGACCTGTTCGCCGGAACCGGGGCGCTGGGGCTCGAGGCGCTGTCGCGGGGAGCCCTGCATGCAACATTTGTCGACAACGGCACGGTGGCGCTGCGGCTGATCCGTGACAATATCGGACGGGCACGGCGGATCGCCGACACGACCATTCTGCCAATTCAGGTGGCGAAACTACCGGCAGCCACGGCCCCCTGCGATCTGGTTTTCCTTGATCCGCCCTATGGTCATGCGCTGGGCCGCATATCGCTGGACGCCGCACAGGTCGCAGGCTGGATTGCCCCCGGCGCCTTGATCGTCTGGGAGGAAAGCACGGCGCAACCCGCGCAACCCGGCATGACGTCGCTGGATCAGCGCCGCTTTGGCGACACATGGATCACACTTTTGCGGGCCGGATAAAGCCGGCTCGACAGATTGTGTATCCGACAGGGGCGGGTTTCGTGCTAGCATTCCGCATTGGCCAGACATTCCTGTTCAGGTCCGGACTATTCCGCCCTGTGGCCTGGCCGGCAAGGAGTGAAGCATGGTCAAAACGATCGGAAATCCGCTGTCATGGGGGGCACGCGCCCTGCAATCGGGCAGCCACGCCGTTACCGACGCCATCGACGGGGTTGGCAGTCACGCCACCACCACGCCACAGGTCCAGGATCTGACAATGCAGGACATCCGCGATGCCTTGCGCAAGGGTGCGGCGGATTTTACCGCCAGCCGCAGCGACGTGATGTTTCTGGTCATCATCTATCCGGTGATCGGGGCGTTGCTGATCTTTATCGCGTTCAATCAGGGGCTGTTGCCGATCCTGTTTCCGATGGCCGCCGGATTTGCCCTGCTTGGGCCGTTGGCCGGAATCGGCCTGTACGAAATCAGCAAACGACGCGAGGCGGGCGAGGACGCCAGCTGGGGTGCGGTTCTGGGCAGTTTGCGCAGCCGGGTGATGGGCCCGGAACTGGTGCTGGGGGCCTACCTTCTGGCGATCTTCGTGGCGTGGATGTATGCTGCGAACCTCATCTACCAATCCACCGTAGGGCCGGAAATGCCCACGTCGCTGCAAGCGTTCCTGTCCGACCTGTTCACGACCGGCCCCGGCTGGGCGATGATCATCATCGGCTTCGGTGTCGGTTTCGTTTTTGCCGCAGTGGTGCTGGTGATGAGCCTTGTATCTTTCCCGATGCTGATCGACCGGCCCGTCGGCCTGCCGGTCGCGGTAACCACGTCGGTCGCGGTCGCGCGGCGCAATCCGCGGGTTGTCGCTGCCTGGGGGCTGCTGGTTGCGGTGTCGCTGGCGGTGGCGTCGGTGCCGCTATTCTTGGGACTGATCGTGGTGATGCCGTTGCTCGGTCACGCGACGTGGCACCTTTACCGTGCGGCGGTGATTCACATCTGATAGGTTGGGTGGAACCGGTTGGCGGGGGACAGGGTGAAAATCTCGGCCCCCGTCGCGGTGATCCCGACCGAATGTTCAAACTGTGCTGACAGCGATTTGTCGCGAGTCACGGCCGTCCTGTCGTCGGCCTGTACCTTGGGTGCGGGGCGGCCAAGATTGACCATCGGCTCGATGGTAAAGAACATGCCCTCTTCCAGAACCGCGCCGGTGCCGGGGCGGCCGTAGTGCAGGACATTCGGCGGCGCATGAAATACCCGGCCCAGCCCGTGGCCGCAGAAATCGCGCACAATCGACATGCGCTCGCCCTCGGCATAGCCTTGGATCGCGGCGCCGATATCGCCAAAGGTGTTGCCGGGTTTGGCAGCGGCGATGCCCATCATCAGGGCGTCATGGGTGACCTCGATCAGCCGTTCGGCCTTGCGGCTGAGGGTGCCTGCCACATACATCCGGCTGGTGTCGCCAAACCAGCCGTCGACGATCACGGTCACGTCGATATTCAGGATGTCACCGTCCTTGATCACCTTCGGCCCCGGAATCCCGTGACAGACCACGTGGTTCAGCGAAATGCAGCTGGCGTGCTGATATCCCTTGTAGCCGATGGTGGCGCTTGTCGCCCCTGCATCAATGACCATCCGGTTGATCAGGCGGTCCAGTTCGCCCGTGGTCTGATCGGGGACAACATGTGGCGCGATCGCGTCAAGGATCGTTGCAGCCAGGTTGCCAGCGGCGCGCATCCCGACAAAGTCCGCCTCTTCATAGATGCGGATGCCTTCCTTGGTCAGTCTGCCTCTGGCGTGTTCCATCGGGTCTTTCGTGCGGTTTTTTTGCACATAGGACAAAAGCGATCGATGTTCTAGACCTGCATCGGGCAGGATTGCCCGAAAGTGATCGCCTGCGGGCTGATCGTGGTGTCATGGCAAAGGGCCTCTACCCCCGCGGCGCAGGCCTCGGCAAAGGCTGCGGCATAGGCCGGGTCCAGATCGGCGGCCAGCGTCATCGCAGCGCAGTCGGTCCGCTGGATCAAATAAAGCATGACGGCGCGGTGTCCCTGACTGACCATCGCCGCAAGGTCTGCCAGATGCCGCGCCCCGCGGGCCGTCACGCTGTCGGGGAATTCGGCGAGGCCGGGCTGGCGGGACAGGGTGACGCTTTTGACCTCGACATAGCAATCGGGCTGCCCCGGCCCGGTCAGCAGAAAATCGACGCGGCTGCGGTCGGCATATGGCACTTCGGCGCGCATGTTCGGATACCGCAGGGCGGGGATTTTCGCGCCGCGCAATGCCTCGCCCGCCACCTTGTTCGCCGCCGCCGTATCGACCCCGGTGAAATGCCCGTCCGCATGTTCCACCAACCGCCAGCCGAATTTCAGCTTTTTCGCGGGATCCTCGTTGGGTTCCAGCCAGACCCGGGCGCCCGGTTCCGCCAGCCCCAGCATCGACCCCGGATTGGGGCAATGGGCGGTGACTTCGGTGCCGTCCGTCAGCGCCACATCGGCAAGAAATCGTTTGTAGCGGCGGATCAGCCGAGCCGGGACAAGGGGTGTGGCAAAGCGCATTTGCCGCCCCTATACCAGCCCCAAAGGAGATGCCCAATGGCCAACCCCACCACCGCGATGCTGGTAATCGGTGACGAAATCCTGTCGGGGCGCACGCGGGATTCCAACATGCATCATCTGGCAGGCGAACTGACAAAACTCGGCATCGACCTGCGCGAAGTCCGGGTCGTCAGTGATGACCGAAGCGCGATCATCGCGGCGGTGCAGGCGCTGGCCGCGGCATTCGATCACGTCTTTACCTCGGGCGGGATCGGGCCAACGCATGATGACATCACCGCCGACAGCATCGCCGCGGCCTTTGACGTGCCGATCGACGTGCGGGCGGATGCACGGGCGCTGCTGGCGGATTTCTATGCCAGGACGGGGCGCGACCTGAACCTGGCGCGATTGCGGATGGCGCGAATACCCCAGGGGGCGGTGCTGATCGACAATCCGGTCAGCGTGGCGCCGGGCTTCCGTCTGGGCAACGTGCACGTGATGGCCGGCGTGCCGAGCGTGTTTCAGGCGATGGTCGCATCGGTCCTGCCGACCTTGACCGGGGGTGCGCCACTGGTGTCGGACAGTTTGCGGATCGTGCGGGGCGAGGGCGATATCGCCGGGCCGCTTGCCGAACTGGCAGAACGATATGCCGACCTGTCGATGGGATCCTATCCCTTCGAGCAGAACGGTGTTTATGGGGCGCATGTCGTGATCCGGGGGGCCGACGCGGCGCGGGTGGCGGCGGCGATGGCGGAACTGGCCGGGCTGTTTCCGGCATGACCCTGCCCTCGGTTCAGGATCTTTATGCCGTGACGGCAGTCA
>JBBKXP010000043.1:0-8970 GCA_037969545.1 Paracoccaceae bacterium
TTCCATTGGGTTGTGGCCCAGTTGAATGGCTCTGCATCCCTTGTTTGTTGTCGCAGGCAGTTATCAAACGCTATCGCTGCCGCGTCAAATTGATCCGGGTCATTTGTCATAGCCCCTAGTCTACGCCGGGTGAGCCCGCGGTTGTTCTGGCTGCTGGCCCATTCCAGTGGCGTATCGCGTTCGGTGCGAACCCGAAGCGCCGCCTGATGGGCCGCTATTGCGTCGCGCAAATAAGCTACATCGCTCGCAAGTTCGCCAAGGAAGCGTAGAGCATTGCCGAGATTGTTCTGGGCAGTGGTCCAATTCATCGGCGTGTCGCGCTCGGAGTAAATCTTTAGCGCCGCATGATGGGCTGCAATTGCTTCTTGCAGGCGAGCCGGATCGTCCGCGCGCTCACCAAGAATTAGCAAGGCATTGCCGAGGTTGTTCTGGGTCGCGGCCAATTCTGTTGGTCGCGCCCTCTTGGTATCAAGACCAAGCATTGAAAGTAGGCCTTGACCGCCGCCTTGAGGTGTCCGTTTTTGGCCGATCTTTCCCCGATGCTACTATGGCAATTCCCTAAGTCGAATAAAGCAGGCCCCTTTCTGCCCGCCCTTGGCGCGGTCATAGTTGATCTTGGCCAAGGCCAACGCCACCTGCAGATCAAAGGGCTTGCCGTCGCGGTCGCCAGTCGTGCGCCAATGGATCAATTCATCATGCACAGCCAGCCCCAGCCCGCCGTTTAAGCCGCTTTGGCGCAGGTGTTTGATGATCCGGTCTGCCGCCGCCTGCGCGTCGTTGCGCACCCGGTCCTGATCCAGTTGCAGGGTGTAGATCGACTCGCGTTCCGCCTCGGCGCGCTTCATCGCGGCGTCCAGTGTGTCCGCCGCCTTGTCCCGCTCGCCCAGATCGTTCAGCCGCGCGACCTCTTGCATGACCCGTTGCAGGGTGCCGTCGGTGTTCTGTGGCAGCTCCCCCCCCGTGCCTTGATATCCGCCGCCGCCTGCAAGGCCCCGCGCAGGCCTTTAAAGGCGGTGTGCAGGTCGATGTGGGAACCGGCGGCGAAATCCTTGGCCAGCGCCAGCAAGAGTTCCTCCGCCGTCGGCGGCGCAGTGGTGTCCCGTGCGACCATGCGCAACAGGGTGTCGGAGTCGCGGTCGGCTTTGGTTGCTTCCTCGTCCTCCGGGGTGTTCGCGGTCAGGAAGGGACCGATCAGCGACGGGTCCAGATCAAGAGCCGTGATGATCCGCCCGGCGGTGCGGGGACCGATATCGCGCTTGCCTTTTTCAACAACCGACAGGAACGACTTGCCGCTTCCCTGCATCGCAGAAGCAAGTTGATCCAGCGTCCAGCCGCGCAGATTGCGTGCCTTGTGAAATTCCGCACCAAAGGCGGTGCGGGCAGCTTGTGCAACTTTCGACAACTTTGGAAAACCCCTTGCGACTTTCGGCAACCCTGTTGCACTGACGACGCTACTGAAGCGTCGCAAATTATCCCTGTCATGACAACGTTTTAACCCAGACGGGCCCGTCGCATCATCCGAATGGATACACCATGATGTGGCTGTTACAACTTGCCCTTGCGCACCTGAATGGGGTGCAGGGGATCAATGTCTGCTTTGTGCTGCTGAACCTTGCCGCCGCGTGTGGCCTCTCGCCTCGCCGGGTCGCGGTTGCTTCGGCGGTTCTCTATCTGGTCATGATATTCGCCTGAACGGGTTTGCGGACGGGGCGAGGGTGTTTGCGGGCTCTGGTCCTGCCGCTTTCCCCCCTTGCCCCCCCCACGCCGCGCAGCTAAACGGGTCGGCGGAGCTGTGGCCGAGTGGTCGAAGGCACGCCCCTGCTAAGGGCGCATACCGGAAACGGTATCGAGGGTTCGAATCCCTTCGGCTCCGCCACCTACCTCATTTCAGTCGGTTCTACTGGGTCGCATCGAACCGCACATGGTCTTTGTTCAATTGAGATTAACGACCTTTCATGGTTACGCTGCCATCCATTCGATTGGGTCGGTAGGTATCCGATGGGTGGTATGAATCGTGGTATAGATCATGCCGGCGCTGTCCGGAAAGCTGACAAAGAAGCTGGTGGAGAGCCTTGGCGCTGGACGACATGGTGACGGCAACGGGCTGTATCTGGTGGTTGATCCGTCCGGGGCACGGCGCTGGATCGTGCGGGTCACGGTCAAGAGGCAGAGAAACAGGATGGGCGCACCGCTGCGGACCGACTTCGGTTTAGGTGGCGCGGACATTGTCACTCTGATCCAAGGACGAGACCGCGCGATGGAATATCGCCGGATGGCCAAGCAGGGATTGAACCCGCGCTTCAATGCCCGGCGCGAAATCCCGACGTTCGCCGAAATCGCCCAGCAGGTCCACATCGACCGGATGCCGACATGGAAGAACGCCAAAGACGGGCAGCAATGGCTCAACATCTTGCGCGACTATGCCTTTCCAAAGATCGGGCGGATGCCGGTGGACAGCATCGGGCAACCCGAAGTGCTGATGTGCCTGTCGCCGATCTGGAGCGACAAACATGAAACCGCACGGCGGCTGGCGCAGCGGATTAAGGTGGTGTTGGACGTGGCCAAGTCCAAAGGGTTTCGCGACGGTGAAAACCCGGTGACGGCAATCCACGATGCCAAGGTGCTGCCCAAGGTCACGACAATGCCCAGGCATCATTCCGCATTGGGCTGGAAAGACGTTCCAGCCCTCTACGCTGACCTCAAGTCGCGCAATGCGATGGCGGCCAAAGCGCTGATGTTCACTTGCCTGAGTGGTTCGCGCACCGGTGAAGTGCTGGGCATACGCTGGTCCGAGATCGACCTTGCGGCGCGGGTCTGGACCTGCCCGGCGGAGCGGATGAAGACCGGTGAAGCGCAGCGGGTGCCATTGACGGATGAAATGCTGGCGATCCTTGAGCCGTTGAAGGCCTTGGGGTCGGAAATGGTGTTCGGGGGGCAAAAACGGCACGCGCCATTGTCCAACATGTCGATGCTGTTGCTGTTGCGCCGCATGAAGGTCGACGGCGTCACCGTGCACGGGTTCCGGTCGACGTTCCGTGACTGGGCGGCGTAAGTGGCCAATGCGCCGCGCGAGGTGGCGGAAATGTGTCTGGCGCATAAGATCGGGTCGTACGTCGAACGGACCTATGCGCAGTCCAACCTGTTTAAGAAGCGGCGAAAACTGATGTGCAGTTGGTCCGACTTCGTGGCCAATACTGGTGTTTTTGAAGAAAGTGATGCTGGCGATAATGATCTATGAGCACAATCTCAGTTTCATCGGTCACTTTCGAATTGCATTGAGTGAAGAAAGCATGATCTGAGGAAACTGGCGATCAGGAAATTAATGTATGACATGGTGGGGTTGCGACTCGATGGGTTGTCCCGCGATTCGGAAACTGATTGGACTTCAGATCCGGCCAATGCCGAGTTTGTAGCTTGGGCTTTAAAAATCTTCTGTCCAGCGACAGGAGCCAGCCCTAGGGATCGGCTGCTTGAAGTGGAAGATATTCAAGATCATTGCGGAATAATGGCAGTGCGCCCTAAAGGCCGCGAACCGATGGCGGGCGATCCCGCATATATTCGTCCCGAAAAGCCGTGACGGTCTTCTTTTCAAAAGCCATTTCATCAGTAAACAGAATCAACAGGTTCGCCAGACGGAATAATCTGCAGAAGCTCGTCTCGGCGGCTATGGAACATGTCCATCAAACACCTAAAGGTAACAATAGATGGGTTTCTATAATGATGAAAATCAACTTCCCCGTCTGTTATGTGAACCCGCAACATCGCGCTCAGCTATTCCCGGGCATCAATCTTGCAGAAAATTCCGAATATGGCACGTCGCTTTACGGTTTCTTTGAATGCCGGTATTCGGTCCGCTCGCTCCGGGTTGGACTTCATCGCTGAATACTTGAAATGTGGGATATTCTGCTACGATTTGAGCGTGCCAGACCGGCCAACAAAAGATCACCACAACAATCCGCTTACCTGCCCGTTCTGGCTTCATGCCAATAACATCAGCCCACACGCGATCAGCAAATACCGATCGACCCAATTAGTGGTTAGAGATGCTACACATAACCAAGACATCTTATCCGGGTACGGCAAGTATACTGACGCAAGCGTCGTAAGGTGCCAACGATTGCCACAACCATCCCGCAACGCTGACATCGGTCTTCCGTCCGGGCACGTTCTTGGCGTGGCGCGCATTCACAAGGATGACATCGCACCCGTGCTGCTCGAGAATCTCGAAGGCCGGTATGCCGTAAGCCCCGGTGGAGTCCATCGCCACGCTGGTCACGCCGCAGGTTCGAAACCAGTCGGCCAGATCATGCAGACCCTGCGTGAATGTGCGGAACGCCGGTACGGACATGTCAGTGCTGTCAGGGTTCACGGCCACCATGTACATCGTCAAGGAAGTGCCCGAATCCAAGTTGTTCCGGCATTCCGACACACTGAGGGCGAATTCCGGGGTGCTTTTGACATGGCGCCGCGCATATCTTTCTGCGTCCGATAAGGCAATTATTGGACATGCAGAGATCGTGATAGGCGGGGCGGTCAATGCGATATCTTCGGATATAGGCGCCGTTGTGAGACAGGATTGGGACACGTCATTTACCCGACCAAACCCTGATGACTCCCAGGACAACCTACCCCATTGCCACCCTGACAGCGCGATCCAGGCCTCGGGACCATGCAGCGCCAGTCGCGCGCGCAGCAACGTATTGGGGAGATCTGCGCGAGTTCGACGTCGCTGTGTTGGCCGCCGTGGCGTAGGATATCAACTGGGGGAACCGATGATGTTTGAACGGACTACGCAGCATGACGGGTTTCCTCCGAGACTTCGCGGCATTGAAACTGCAGTCGAAGCCGGATTAACGCAACAGACCCATAATACATCCGTCTCGATCCACCTCTGACCGATCTTGTCGAAGTTTTGCCTTTTTCTGCCCCCAGGTATTGGATACTACAAGGTATGGTGACAGTGCTGGCCGTTCCTTTTCAGTTTGCAGAGGTAACATGAAAATAGGTTTTACCACGCCCGCGTGGCCCGGCGCTTCGACCGCGAACGGAATAACCACAGCAGTGGCGTTTTTGACCGAAGGCCTGGAGCAATTGGGGCATGAGGTAATCATCATCCCGTTGACCGATTGCATGACGGAAGACAAGCGGGTTTTCCCATTGCCACCAGCCCGGAAAAGCACGCTTTCCGATCGTGTTCTAGCCAGATTTCTTGACTATGGCCCGGCCTCGAAAATCATTGCAGAACGTATTGTTGCTGCCGCCCAAGAGGCGATACGCACCCGCGGAATGGAAATCCTTGTGATGGAAGAAAGTTATGGTCTGGCCGGATTGGTTCAGCGCCGACTTTCAATTCCTGTAGTCGTAACGCTTCATGGCCCCTTTTTTATTCAAATGGACCTTCAGCCGACAGATCACATCGACCTGTACGGTCATAAAAGGATACGCATGGAAGGGCGCGCTTTACGGCAATGCGCCGCTATCACAAGCCCATCTCAGGATGTGCTTGATAGGACACGGGAAAAATTCAGGCAACTGACCCCGCTGCAAGCCGTTATCGCCAACCCGATCAGCCTTAAGACGCCGATTGACTACGATCATCTGACCGGAAAGGATAAACGGCGCATCCTTTTTGTAGGACGGTTTGATTCCTGGAAAGGCGGCGATATCGTATTGGATGGGTTTTCACGACTGGTTCAGATGGGGGCGGATGCACATCTTACCTTCATCGGGCCGGATAACGGGATCGAGCGGACGGAAGGTGGCAAATTGCAGATCGCAGAGGCGCTGCAGGCGCTGCCGCCCGAAGTCCGGGCGCGGATTGACTATCTTGGGCGGTGCAGCAAACAGGAAATTGACAAACAGCGGCAACACCATGCCATCACTGTGGTTGCCTCACGCCATGAAAACTTTCCTTATGCGCTGCTGGAGTCTTTGGCGGCGGGGACTGCGACGGTATCGACTTCGGCGGGCGGGCCTTCTGAAATCATTCAGGACGGCAAGACAGGTTTGTTGATTGCCCCGGGCGACCCGGAAGCCTTGGCGCAGGCATGTTGGCGCCTTTTGCAGGATCCGGGTCTTACCCGGGCTCTTGGCGAGGCGGCGCGTGAAGAAGTATCAGAAAGATTTTCACCAACCAGAATTGGTCAGCAAATGGTAGATCTAATGCAAAAGGTCATCGACCCGGCAAATGCGAACCCGCTCTAGGTGATTAATTTCAGCCCTAAGTGCTTTCTTCCCGGACTATAAAACACGGTTGTCTGGTCAATATTGCCATTTAGGCGCGCCTATTGTTGTTCCAGGATCGACGCCGGATCAGTTCAGCTTTGATCGGTGTCGAATACAACATTATTATAAGACCTTATGTCTTTTGCGTGGTTGCTTGATGCTATGAGGGTTTATGCTGACTTCCGGAGAAGCTACGCATCCAGGAGCCTTTCGTTATGGGGACGCGGTATGAAAGACAAAAAGAAATTGGTGTTCGTCGGACTTGATTTTTCGAAAGAAGCGATGGCAATTTCTATTGCGCACCATTCTGTTGAGAGATTGCTCAAAGATTGGCTGCCGGGTTCCATCGGATTGAAGTTTGCTATGAAACGGGACCAACGGGCTATGGGCTCTATCGGCAGATTCGTGTTTGGCACGTCCATTGATAAAAGACATTGCTGAAAGGGCGTCATTGAAATGCCCGGTCAGAAAAACGATCCGTGCAGACGAACCGAGTCCGGAACGATGTTCATCAGTGATGACCTCATGTCAGTGGCTGCGGCACTGATGCAAAGGGTGGTCTGGTGGATCGTGACGGGTTATCCTTGCACCAAGGTTCAGGCGAAGTAGAGGCATATGAGCAAACACATCCTTATGACCGGCGGCGCCGGGTTTATTGGTTCGCACACCTATGCGGCACTTGTGGACGCCGGTTACACCGTCACCATTCTCGACAATTTCGAGAACGCGCGCCGCGACGTGCCCGATCGACTGGCACAGATCACCAGCAAGGCCGTGCAGGTAATCGAAGCCGACATCCGTGACCGGGACGCCGTCAGGAGCGCCTTTGAGACCCACGATTTTGATGCGGTGGTGCATTTCGCAGCACTCAAATCCGTCCCCGACAGCGAAGCCGACCCGGTGGGCTACCACCGCACCAATTGCACCGGCCTGATCAACATCGTAGACGCGATGCAGGCGCGTGGGGTCGCCAACATAGTCTTTTCCTCCTCGGCCGCTGTCTACGGCAGCACTGCGAAGATGCCATTGACCGAGACCAGCCCATGCGCGCCCGACAGCTGCTACGGCGCAACCAAGCTCTTTGGTGAGGATTTTCTGGCCCGCGTCGCCACGGCGCATCCTAAGTTCAGGACCGGAACCCTGCGCTACTTCAATCCTGTCGGCGCCCACGCCTCGGGCCTGATAGGCGAAGACCCAGCCCAGCCGCCGGGCAACCTGGTCCCGGTGATTGCCCGCGTCGCCCGAGGCGAGATCGAGAACCTATCCATCTTCGGTGATGATTACGACACTCCCGACGGCACCTGCATCCGCGACTACATCCACGTCCTGGACCTGGCGCGTGGCCATGTACTGAGCCTTGATGCGCTCCTAAAAAAGGGAGAAAGCCATCTCGTCAATCTTGGCACCGGGCACGGCAACTCGGTGCGCGAGGTGCTTCTTACGTATTCGGAAGTCGTCAACCGCGAAATCCCTCACCGCATCGTGAACCGCCGTCTGGGTGACCCCCCGGTCTCATTTGCAGCAACAGACCGGGCGCGCGAGGTTCTCGGCTTCGAGGCGAAACACAGCCTCAGAGACATGTGCGAGAGCAACTGGGCGTTTTTCGGCAAATAGGCCACGATGCCGGTAACTGGGATTTTTCCGAGGTACTCCGGCGGCATCGGCCGACACATTCAGGTTGATGAACATGAAGGGCCGCCTGGATGAGCACCGCGACCGGAACCAAACTGAGACTGGTCCGGTCATCCCTTACGGGTTTGTCAGTAGTCTTCGACGGGTCCTTGGGAGTCAGTAGGGCGGTTGCGCCGCAGATAGAATCTGAGGTCGAAAGTCGCGCCCCTCAGACTCAGCCGGTGTTCCGGGAGTTGACGAAACCGGGTTGAGGCAACCTGCATGAAGATCGACACGATCCTCTCTTGCGCTTTGATCACGATCTCAGGTTTTCCATATCCGATCCTGTAGTCGGGCGCGATGTCCTCGACGACAAACTCGTCTTTTCGGGTCGCTTCACAGAGCGCGATGACCTGGTCGAACCCGGCCCGCGCAGATTGCGGTGATGAGTCCTTTATCTCGCTCCAGCCCACGAGCACTGCGTGAGGAAGCTTCGTGACATTCCATGTCCTGACGTCTTGCGGCGGGCGTTTTTCCTTTCCGCGGTTGCGGTCTTGCGATGGCAAATCCGATGCCATCACAAGACACTCGCCATGCCGCGGGCTCGTTGCGAAATCGGTCATGTTCAACACTTGGGGTCTCTCCAGATTGTTGTCTGATCTCGTCGTCCGCGTTCAGTGGAGATTTGCAAGTGCGAACGGGCCGGGAATGCGCGACGACATGAAGACGGGGACGTGCACACGCCGGGCGGTCCGAGGATAGACAGCGTATCCCGGCAGAGCCAGTATCTGACGGCGGCTATGCTTCAGGCCAGCCAGAGCTTTTTCGCGGTTGTCCCGAGCGAGTGCGATGTAATCGGTGGTCATTTTTGCAATCCTTAGATGTGTTTGTTGAAGTTGGGCTCCTTCAGGTTGTTCGCAAACCACCCGGCTGATAAGGCCTCAATTAGAAATAATATGTTCGCAAGAAGGCAACAGTTGCACTTAATCTTGCCTCAATCACTAACAACCAGTTTAAATCGGGAGTTCGACGGACAAGGTTTCGCCACAATTGCGGCTCGAAAACGGTAAACGTCGTCACGTCCAGACGTTCAATCTTGTCAATTTTGCCACCAAGGCGCCTGAATTGGGCTGC
>JBBKXP010000044.1:0-4327 GCA_037969545.1 Paracoccaceae bacterium
GCTATAAGTGAATGGGCTTTCCGGCTTCCGCTTTGTCCGCGTTGCCGTCATCCGCTTAACGAGTATGCTGCAAGTTGCATGAACGGCAGGAATGCGAAAGCCGCATCGCGGCAACGTGCCGGACAGGCGAGCGGCGGCAATGGGCCGAAACCGACGCCACGACTTCAGACTACCACAGAGATGTGGGCCTCAGGCCATCCGCGCCAATATCCTCGACTTCCGACAAAGCCAGCTCCTTCCATTCACTGCGAAGACTGCCCCCTGACAGGCAGTCCCCGGCTCGCAGGATATTCACGATGTCCTGTCCGGAAAACAGGCGCACAGGATATCGGTCAGCTTCAATCTCTTTTTGCGTCTGCTCTGAGTACCATGAAGTTGTAAAATAGAGCCCATACTGGCCACGCCCGAGGCGGGCAACAAGGCGCGAAACCTGATCGGGCGTGATTGCAGTCTTGTACCTCTTTGCTTCGCCGAGAAACTCGATCTCGTAATCGATGGGATAGGGCAACTTGAACCTACCAAAGAAATCGATGCCATGGTCGCCGGTACGTCGCGTCCTGGTCACCTGATGCTCGAGGCCAGCGACGCAAAGTCACATCCACATAGGCAGGATCGATTTCCATTCCGTATGCAGTTCGTCCGCACTGCTCTGCCGCAATCAATGTCGCACCCGCTCCCATAAAAGGATCAAGCACGATCTCACCACCCGCGGAGACATCGAGAAGGGCATCGCGGATCATCGCGACGGGCTTGGCAGTCGGATGCGCCGTGAGCTCATCCATGCGACCTTCCCGGAATGTGTTCACACCCGGATAGGTCCAGAGGTTCGTGCGGTTGCGCCCGAATCTGCCCAGCTGAACGTTGTTGCGATGACTTGCCTTGCCCTTACGGAATACGAACACCAGTTCGTGCTGAGAGCGGTAGAGCGAGCCCATCCCGCCGTTGGTCTTGGCCCAGACGCAGATGTTGAGAAACTGATCAAACGTGTGTTTGCCCGCCTCGGACATCTCGCCAGTGTGGCGCCAGTCCATGCAGGCGAACCAGACGGCACCATCGCGAGAGTGCTCTGCCCCGAGTGTCAGTGCATCGCTGAGAAAACGGGTGAAGTCTTCTGAACTCATTTCACCTGAGGCCTGCGCGAACTCGCGGTGTTTTGTCTGACCCTTGCCACTGACGTGTCCCGAGATCGGAACATTGTAAGGTGGATCGGTGAATCCGACGTCAGCTTTCCTGCCGCCCATCAAGGTCGACATATCCTGTCCGCTTAGGGCATCCCCGCAGAGGACTCTGTGTCTGCCCAGCAGCCAGAGATCTCCGCGCTGTGTGACAACTGGCAGGAAATTTCCCGGCACGGGCGCGGTTTCAGGCTCAGAAGTTTGTTCCACGCCGTGATCGAGGATCAAGTCAATCTCGCCGATTTCGAAGCCGGTGAGCTGGATATCGAAATCCAGTTCCATCGAGGACAGGTCAGCAAGCTCAGAAGCCAGGATTTCCAGATCCCAGCCCGCGTTCAGGGCGATCTTGTTGTCGGCCAGGGCAAGTGCCCGTTTGTCGTCGGCGGAAAGGTGCGTGATCCGGATGGCTGGTACGTTTTCAATACCCAGGCCGTTGGCCGCTTCCAGTCGGCCGTGCCCGGCAATTAGAAAACCGTCCTCGTCGACCAACACTGGATTGGTGAACCCAAAGGCCTGAATCGAAGCTTTGATCTGTTGTATTTGCCGTCGGCCGTGTGTGCGGGCATTTCTGGGATTCAGACGGATCTGGCGTGTTGCGATATGCTCATAAGTGAGTGTTTTCGACATCGAAAGCTCCATGTAAATGAAGGAGCTTTCACGCAAAATGACGGCAAGCTCCCGGATAAAGCATTTCGGGAAAAGGCATCGCGCCAAAGAGATCCCGAACCCATCCGGCGTCGCGCCGTCACTAAGCCTTACCTTCTGACGTGAAGCATCGCGCAACGAGTGGCATTAAGAAATGCCCGTCAGGTCTCAGACCAAGTACTTACCATACATCACTAAGACTTGATCCGTGTCAAGATCAAAAGGTGAACGTCGCGCGTCGAGCGCTTGAGCAATTTTAGGGCTCCGCGCCCGACCACTGCCAGACAGTTGTTTGTGAAGCAAACAACGAGAGGGCGCTTGCCCAAACTGACGACGAAGAATATGAAATCCAAACCCGCAAACTCTCGTTAAGAGGTGGTCCAAGTTTTTTGACCAGTTTGCAGCTGATCTGTTCCCCGCGACCACCTCTTTATGAATGAGGGAGCCTTGGGGGGGGTCAATCCCCATCTTCAGGATGACTGTCGAACGTCGATATCTGCATCCACGACTTCGGCGGCTGTGCGCCAAAATTTGACGGCCTGATTGAATTCTGCCGTGTAGAACGTAAGGCTCTCGGGCCCCGAAGGGTCGCCATCGAAACGTCCAACGCGCAGCGCACAATTGAAAAAGCCCGGCCCGGGCAATCCACTCCGTACCTTACTGACCACAAGCGCTGCGATCAATGGGTGGGCGGCGGCGGCATCCTCCTCAATTAAGAATTCCAACGCGACAGTGAGTTGATGAATCCTATTTGGCGGCGAAATGCCCAAGGCCTTGGCTAGAGCTTGATAGGTGATAGGAGTTGCCGACACGGCAATTTGGCAGAGATATTTCCGGACGCGCAGCGCCAACACGTCGACCGTGCCAGTGGCGGCGCTCTCAGCAGAATCAACAAGTCGCAATTAATCGCTCCCAGTGTATCCAACTTGCGACGTTCTCTGCATCTAGTCAATTTCGTAAAATTCTATGACGATCTTGTCGCCGGAGCTATTCCGTTTACCAGTTGTCTGTCTCATCTTCCACTCCTCAGCGGTTGCGATGCGCCATTAACACTCTCTTATCAAGTTGACCGAATCGGACCCATAAGCGCTGACATCAGACTTCTCTGAGTGCATGGTTGGTTTGCATGGTGTGCATAGCTCGATGGTCGGAATGCACTTGGCTGCACGCCAGCTATGCAATAAAGCCTGAAACGCTAGTACGTTTTCTTGCCAAAATCAAACGGGGCACTTAGGATTTAGAATGGTTTCGCGAGGCACTCTTATTCTTGAAATCCGTGCGGCGCGCGCGTCGTGGCCAGCGGTCGTCTTTGTCTATCTGATGATCCTGGGCGCCATGGTGCTTTCGGGGATGGCAATTACCTAGGCCAATCGCGCCTGCGTCTCGGCCACAAAGATGCTTCACCCTTTTCAGGATATCTGAGACTCCACTTGGTATTCCTAGACGTCGGCGGACTCGCCGATGTTGTCGACACCGCGTTCCTCAAGCAGCGTCGTCAGCCAGTTGGGATCCATCTCTGGAACCGATGACAGCAGAAGATCCGTGTACGCATGGTGCGGCGGCGTGAACATCACGTCCTTGGGGCCCTGCTCAACAATCTTGCCATTCTGCATAACCACGACTTCGTCTGCGATCGAGCGCACCGTCGCCAGGTCATGGGTGATGAACATGTAGGCCAGGCCAAGCTCTTGCTGGAGGCGGTCGAGAAGCCGCAGAATGCCTTCGGCAACCAATTGGTCGAGCGCAGAGGTGACTTCATCACAGATGATGAACGAGGGTTCGGCGGCAAGCGCGCGGGCGATTCCGATACGCTGTTTCTGACCGCCCGAAAGTTCAGGAGGAAGGCGATTATAGTACTGCGACGGCTCAAGTTCGATCAGATCCAACAGCTCATCCACGCGCTGTTTCAGTGCTGGTCCGGACAAACCGGAATAGAACTGCGCAGGCCGGCCGATGATCTCGGAAATCCGGACTTTGGGGTTCAGCGCGGTGTCGGCCATCTGATAGATCATCTGCGACTGACGAAGCTGATCGCGGGTCCTATCGGTATATTTTGGCGGGAAGGGTTCTCCATTGAAGAGGACTTGGCCCTTGGACGGCGGCAGGAGTCCCGTTATGACCCGAGCAGTTGTGGATTTACCAGAGCCTGACTCTCCGACTACGGCGACAGTCATACCCGGGTAGATGTCGAAGGACACATCGTCGAGCACCTTGACGCCACCGGTATATGCCGCATCGACGTTCTGGACCGATATGACAGGTTTAGTGTCGTCGGTTGGCCGGCTTATCTGAGGGCGCTGAAAGCTGCGGACAGCCCAAAGAGACTTTGTATAGCTCTCTTTCGGATTGGACATCATCTTTTCGGTCGACGCCTCTTCGACTTCCTCCCCTTTGAGTAACACTTTGATGGTATCCGCCATCTGCGCAACCACCGCGAGGTCGTGTGTAATGTAGATGGCAGCCGTGTTGAATTCGCTCACGATATCCCGGATTGCGGCCAGCACTTC
>JBBKXP010000045.1:0-3388 GCA_037969545.1 Paracoccaceae bacterium
CCGCAACAATGGGAACGGTTCAACACTGCCGATCCCGAGATCGAAAACACGCTGGGGCAGGCAGCCTTTGGCGTCATCCACAATTTTACTGACGACGGCGAATGGGACTACGCCTGCGCCTACGAGGTCAGCAAACCGGGGGCGCGGCCAAAGGGCTACACCGTCATGGAATTTCCGGCCCGTACCTACGCCGTTTTCACCACCAAAGCCCATATCGCCACCATCGACAAGGTGATCGACGGCGCGATGAGTTGGATCGCCGGGTCGGACTACCAGTTCGCCGACGGTCCGACATTGGAGCGCTACGGCCCGGCCTTCGATCCGCAGAGCGGCAATGGCGGATTTGAAGTCTGGGCGGCGGTGGAGCCAAAGAGCTCCTAAAGCGGTTCGGGTTTTCTTGGAAACGATCGGATCGGAAATCGCGTTCGAGCGCAGCGAGAGGCAGCGAATTCCGATTCCGATGAAACCTGAACCGCTCTAGCGGTTCTTGCCCGGCACCCACAGCACATCGGCCGCGCCATTGTCGTTGGCGATCCGCGACGCCTGAAAGAACCAGTCGGACAGCCGGTTGAGGTATGTCACCACCGCCGGGTTGACTTGTTCGTCGCCCGCCAGTTCGACGCACAACCGCTCGGCCCGGCGCGTGACCGTGCGACACAGGTGCAGGTGCGCGGCCAAGGCCGATCCGCCCGGCAGCACGAAACTTTTCAACGGGGCGAGCGCCGTGGTCATCGTGTCGATCTCGGCCTCAAGCCGCCCGACCTGCGCCTCGGTCACCCGCAGCGGCGGGAATTCGGCCAAGGCGTCTTTGTCCATGTCAGGCCGGCACAGGTCGGCCCCCAGATCGAACAGATCGTTCTGGATCAGGGCAAGTTGGGCGTCAATCGCGCCAGCTGCATGCAGCCGCGCCATTCCGACAGTCGCGTTGGTTTCGTCAACCGTGCCATAGGCGCTGACCCGCGACGAAAACTTGGCCACCCGCGCGCCATTGCCCAGCGCCGTGGTTCCGCCGTCGCCCGTGCGGGTGTAGATCTTGTTCAGCGTCACCATCAGTTCGCCCCCATCCGGCGGATCCAGACGAACAGCAGGATCAGCACGACGGCGACGAATTGCGCCCCGATCCGCCAGCGCATGATCTTGTTGGCGTTGCGCCGGTTGAATTCACCGCCCTTGCCAAAGGTGCCGATGCCAAAGACCAAAATCCCCAGCACTGCCAGACAGGCAAAGGCGACGACGATGAACAGCGGATCCTTTGACATCTTGCGGCTCCATCTCAGGGTTCGGCCCGATGTAGCACGTCGCGGCCCGAATGAAAGGGCATCAGCCCCGCGCGATCACGCTGTCCAGCATCCGCGTCGACAAAAAGCGGCGCAGAAAGCCCATCAGGTAGGTCGGCGTGGTGACGTAATAACGCGAACGCGGCCGCGGTGCGCTGACTGCGTGCAGAAGCTTTTTCGTTACGGCGCTGGCGGGCAATTCGAACGGGTCCGGGCCTCCCCTGTCGTCGTAAAGCCGCCCGCGCAGGGCCGCGTATTCTGCCGATCTTGGCGACCCTTCCCAGTCGATCCATCGTTCGAAATGCGCAATTGCGTTCTGGCGGATTTTCGACGTGATCGGTCCGGGTTCGATCAGGACGATATGAATCCCGGTCCCTCTCATTTCGATGCGCAGAACATCCGACAATCCTTCGAGCGCGAATTTCGTCGCCACATAGGCGCCGCGCCATTTCATCGCCACCAATCCCAGAACCGAGGAACAATTCACGATCCGCCCGTGGCCCTGTGCCCGCATCACCGGGATCAGCAGCCGGGTCAGAGCGTGATAGCCAAAGACGTTGGTCTCAAAGATCGCCCGCAACGCGTCGACCGGCAAATCCTCGACAGCCCCCGGGCAGGCAAAGGCGCCGTTGTTGAAAACCGCATCCAGCGTCCCGCCGGTTTTCGCCAGAACTTCGGCCAGCGTCTGCACCATCGATTCCGGTAAGGTATAATCGAGCAGCGGGCTGTCGAATCCTTCGGCGATCAAACGGTCGCAGTCCAATTGGGTGCGACAACTGGCAAAGACCTGCCAGCCGGCCGCCCGAAGTCCATGCGCAGCGTCATAGCCGATGCCGGACGAACAACCGGTGATCAGAATGGATTTCGGGCTCATCGACGCCTTGTGCACACCAGTGCGGGTTTCCGCAAGGATCAGCCGCCTTCCAGCAGCCGTTCGGCCATCCAGCCGACCTGATCGGAATCGACCAGCCGGATCCGGGCCCAGCCGTCCGCATCAACTGCGATCACTTCGGCTAATGTGCCGCCTGTCACCTTGGACAGCACTGCGTAATCGATGCCCGGCCCGTCGCGCATGTTGACAAGGCTGCCGGCGACGACGCGCAAATCGGGGGCAGCAGGGGCGGCGGGCGCTGCGACAGTCTCCAAAACGGGTGTTGCGACAGGTTCAGCGGCGATCACGACTGCCGGGGCCGGAACGCGCAGGGCCTGCACCGGCGCGGCCACGGATGCTTGTGGCACGGTCAAGGTGGCCAGCGTCAGATCAGTGTCGGCGCGGCTGACCTCGTCGATTCTGACGATGTCGATTGCACCCCGGTCCAGAACAACCGTCTGTTCCGGAGCCGCAGCCTCAGTGCGGGTCTCCGGCACGAATGCGGACCCGCCCGAAAGTTCGTAGAAAACCCAAGCCATCAGCCCAAAGCTGAGAATCATGAAACGGACCACAGGTGCCCCCCAAAGGCAAAACGGCAGATCGAAACATGACCATAGCCGAAATCGGCGCAAAGGGGCAGGGGGAAAAGCGCGGCAAACCTGACGCGCCGCCCGGTGGCCCGCGAACCGTCCGCGCTGCCAAAACGCCACTGGATCAGCCGGAGCCTAGCCGCTAAGAACCCCGCATGACCGACACGCCACCCGACACCGATCCCGCCGCCCCCGGCCCGCTCGAATTCACCGAGACGTTGCGCCGTGCGATCGGCGATCGATATCTCACCTACGCGCTGTCGACGATCATGAACCGTGCGCTGCCCGATGCCCGCGACGGGCTGAAACCGGTGCATCGCCGCATCCTTTACGCCATGAGCCGCCTGCGTCTGTCCTCGACGGGCGGTTTCCTGAAATCGGCCAAGATTTCCGGCGACACCATGGGGGATTTCCACCCGCATGGCGATGTCGCGATCTACGAGGCGATGGCCCGCCTCGCGCAGGATTTCAACGTCCGTTATCCGCTGGTGAACGGGCAGGGGAACTTCGGCAACATTGACGGCGATAACCCCGCTGCCTCGCGTTATACAGAGGCGCGGATGACTGCCGCCGCAGAGGCGCTGCTGCTCGGTCTGGACGAAGACTCCGTCGACTTCCGCCCCAATTACGATGGCCGCCTCGTAGAGCCC
>JBBKXP010000046.1:0-2871 GCA_037969545.1 Paracoccaceae bacterium
GGCCGCTCGTGTCGAACGGCCCAAGAGCTCAGATTTCAATGGCTTCCGCAATTGCCAGTGCGTCTTCAATTTCGACGCCCAGATATCGAACAGTGCTGTCCATCTTAGTATGACCGAGCAAAAGTTGAACTGCGCGCAGGTTGCCCGTTTTCTTGTATATCTGGGTGACCTTCGTACGCCGCATTGAATGGGTGCCGTAACCGGTGACTTCCAATCCGATGGACGAGACCCATTCCCGCACAATACGGGCGTACTGACGCGTTGTGCTGTGCAGGCGCTCGTGGAAACGTCCCGGCCAGAGATGTTCGGACCCGACCATCAGGGGATCTTCCATCCTCTTCGCTACCGAAGCGCGTGTGCCTTCGGAAATTTCAAACCGAACCGGTTTTTGGGTTTTGCTTTGCAGGACGGACGCCCGTTCCTTGATCCGCCCGGACGCCATGACATCCACGACTTTCAGCCAGACAAGATCACATCCGCGCAACTTACTGTCGATGGCCAAATTGAACAGGGCAAGATCGCGATGGTTCTTGGCCAGTTCAAGCCGTACGCGGATCGCCCAAACATGTTTTGGTTTCAGCGGTCTTTTCTGACCAACGATACGTCCCTTGTTCCAAGCTGTGCGAAGCGCGCGAATGGCAGGTAAGTTCGGTATTTGCATGACAGTTCCTCCTATCCGCCACGCCCTCCCAAAACGACAACCCGACGTTGACCAATAAAGTATATCACGGGATGCTGCGCCGCCTCCGATGTCAGCTTCGAGCCCACTTTACCTGATGCTGCGTTTCGTATGAATGTCAGCTTTCGAGGCAGCGCCAAAAACGTGACAAAACTGATGGAGGTTTTGTCAAGAATTTCTGTCCATGCATTTTCTAGCGTTTATGGCATTCGTTTAGTCTTGGACAATGTACACCATTTTAGGCAGTCCTCTTGAGAGATAAATTAGCGCCTCTCGTTCGCTTTGCTGGATACTGTCGTAATCGCCTCAGCGGGCATGTTTGCGTCATTCTCAAAACGGGCTTTGCGAAGACGGTCCGTCTTCTCGTGACGGTCTACCGCATCGTCTTCGGTTATGCGCTTTACAATACGCGTGGTCTTGTCAAGCGGCGTTTCTTTCGGGGAACTGGTGGACGTAAAGACAGTCGTTTTAGCCAGATTGGCCATTAATGGTCTCCTTAGATTATTCGTTTCTTTAGTAGTGCAATCGGCTGATTGACTTCAGATGAGCGGGTGTTCCAATCCTATAGACTACCTGTTTCATTTTGTAATTACGCAGTTGCACAAGCCACTTATTGCAAAATCCCGCTCACAGCCTTATCCGCAGATCTGTCTGGTTTTGCGACGAAGGACGTTTGGCAGATGATGTAATAGGAAAGGGTTATGCTGGCTCAGGTACAACCAGAACAGGACAGAGAGCCGATCTTGTGACCTTGTTGGCAACCGACGAGTCAAACAACGTTTCAAGCCAAGATCGGTTGGGGGAACCGACGACGATCAGATCGGCGTCACACTCATCGGCATGTGCGACGATTACCTCTTCGATCTGGCCGCTACGGACCTCAATTTCGGTTTCAACACTTGACCCACATGCCGCACTTAATTCTGAGAGTTGCTTTTGGCGGTCTTCAATGATTTGAGCGTCGTCGGTCGCGATTAGAGGAATAGCGGTGACCATTGGTCCAGAGCCGGCCAGTCCGGCCCCCTCAAACGCTGATGGGACAACGTTGAGTAAGAACACCTTGCCGCCCACGCCTTCTGCCATGTCAAAGGCTACACCAGAAATTTCGTAGTTCAGATTCTGATCGACAGTTGTAACGACCATAATTCGTTGGAAGAGGGCGGTTTTCAGATTTGTATTCTCTATAGGCTCAACATATTTGACGTTTTCGAGTTGGATCAAGGCAGATTGTAATTCTCTGGCGTTGTATGCCGGATTTGTTCCGGCCATTCCCTCAGACGTTGCTTCCAACTTTTGATCTGCGTCAACAGCCATAGACGTTAGAACTTTCACCTTACTAGCGCGGCTGAGCTTGCTGTCGCTCAATACATGATCTGGTGTTTCAAAATAGCGCGAGGGGTTTGATATCCTTGCTTGCGCGTAAGCTGTCATATGTCTCCTTCTTCACTGCGATTGAAGACCAATCACAGCAACTTTCAGAATGATGTGATTTTCGACCGCCATGATAGGCTGGGTCAGTTTGAAGCCTGCGGGCAGTTGGACATCATGTTCCAGCGCACGCTTTCCGCCCAGCTTTCATGTGGGTTTTCTAGCTTCGTCTCTTTGCGCATACAGGAAACAAAGGAAAGATTCAATGTTAGGTGCCGAGGGCCTCGGACTCTTTACCAATGCCGTACTGAATACGTGACCAGGCACGCTCATGGAAAAAGTAAAGGATCAGCTTGGTGATAACCTCGAGGCCACCGATTGAGATAGCGGTGGCTAGGTTGCCGGTAAAAAACCACGCCAGTAGGGTTGTGTCGAGTGATGCGATGATGCGCCAAGTGGCAGTCTTGCTGGTACTGCGCCATCCGCTTTCCTTGCGCTTGCCACAAACCGACGACACGCCCCATGAAGTCCACGCCCAACCGCGTTCATGCAGGAAGTAGAGCACCATTTTGGTGACGACCTCTGTAATGGCAATGTAGGTCGCAGCCTGTAGCGCTTCGCTGTTGTCGCCCGCATGTCCAAACAAGGGGCCGATATAGGTGATGACCAGCCATGACAGTACGAGAGTATCGAATGTGCCGATAACGCGCCAAGACACCGCCTTGGCGGCTGAGCGTTTCGCTGAGATTTGGGCAGACGACTTGAGCGCCGGATTTTCTTCCATCGTAACTGTCTGGACCTCATGCCGCTGAGTGTCGATGGCA
>JBBKXP010000047.1:0-8145 GCA_037969545.1 Paracoccaceae bacterium
GCCATGCGCCGCGCCGGCGCCGCGGCGCATGGCGACCCTTGCCGGCCCGCTCCCAATCAACGGCGCGCGTGAACACTACATGCGTGCGGTTCGGGACGGCGATACCGTCACCGCGTTCGAACGGCAGGACAGCGCCCTGCTCAGCATTCTGGCGCAGGCCAATTGCCTGCTTGTCCGGCCACCCCACGACGGCGCGCGGGCAAGCGGTGACAGTGTCGCTGTGATCGACTTTGGTTAAGATCAGTTGACACAAAAAGGGAACATGCGTAGAACATAGGCAAAACGGACCGTGACCTGCGGCCAACAAAATGAGAGGTGACGGGCATGCTGACAAAGAAACAACTCGACCTTCTGGGGTTTATCCACAAGCGCGTCCAGCGCGACGGCGTCCCGCCCAGTTTTGACGAGATGAAAGAGGCGCTCGACCTGCGGTCGAAGTCCGGCATTCACCGACTGATCATCGCGCTAGAAGAACGCGGGTTCATCCGTCGGCTGGCGCACCGGGCGCGGGCGTTGGAAATCGTCAAGCTGCCGGATGCGATGCTGGGCGGCAAGTCGCCCGGCTTTACCCCGATTGTCATTGATGGCGACCGCCCCGCATCGACGCCGCGCGGCGCGATGACGGTCGACGTCACAGGTGCAGTCGAACTTCCGGTGATGGGCCGGATCGCTGCCGGCGTGCCGATTGCCGCGATTTCCGAAGTGTCGCACAATGTGGCAGTGCCGCAGTCGATGATCGGCAAGGGCGAACACTATGCACTTGAAGTCAAAGGTGATTCGATGATCGACGCCGGGATCAACGATGGCGATATCGTGGTGATCAAGGAAACCTCGGTGGCCGAAAATGGTGATATTGTTGTCGCACTGGTGGATGATGCCGAAGCGACGCTGAAACGGTTTCGCCGGGCCAACGGGATGATCGCGCTTGAAGCCGCAAATCAGGCCTATGAAACCCGCATGCTGCGCGACGATCAGGTCAAGGTGCAGGGCAAGCTGGTCGGACTGATCCGGACCTACTAGATCTGTTCGCTTTCAATTTCAGGTGGTGATCTACGGGTCGTCCCGAGGCAGAGATTGCGTCCCGATCGGTCGGTCTTATCGGTTCCGATGCAATCTGCCTAAGGGCCAGGCGGGCGACGGGCGCGTCGTTGCGGCTGCATGTTCCAGAGCCGGTCGCCGGTGACCTCCCGGGCTGTCGTTACGATGACTTGTCCACCCTCCTGCAATGAAAATGCCAAGGCACCGGTGCGACGCAAACGGGTGACATCATAGACGGTACAAGGCCGGGTGACTGCGTCGACCATGTTGGTGATCAACACATCGGCGCCGCTGCAGCCGTCAAGTGCGGCAAGCCCGGTTTTCCCGGTGACCAGCGCGATGTTGCGGTCGCCCAGTCTAGCCAGCAGGATCGGCGTGCGATCCAGGCCCGGACGCGCTGCTGCGACATCCTGCGCGACCGGATTGCCATCGTTTTCCAGCCAGTTGTCGGCGGCAAAACCATCGCCTGTCGCCTTGGACAGCACCCGACCCTGCGACCCCATCAGCCCCATCAATGACCCGGTGTCGGCGACCAACAGCGCCGGGCGATCGCTTTGCGCCCAAAGCACGAAAGCAAACGCGGCAGGGGCCAGTACGCCCCATCGCGCCCCGCCCCGCCAAAGGATCAGCCAAAGCAACCCCAACGTGAACAGCGGCAGAAACGCGGTCTGGGGTGAAATCACGTGGCTGACAGCGCCTTCCGTTGCGGCAACCTGATGCGCCACGAACAGGATCCAGCGCAGCCCGAGGTTCATGAACCAGAACCCGACCGATGCCAGTCCAAAGGGTGCGAGACAAACCGCCAGAACGCCCGCCGGCATGACCAGCACGCCCATCAGCGGCACGCTAAGCAGGTTGGCAATCAGACCGTAGTGCGCGATCTGGTTGAAATGCGCCGCTGCAAAAGGCGCTGTCGCCAGACCCGCCACCAAAGAAGAGATGACCACTGCGGCAACCGGGCGCAGCGCCCGCGGCATCCCCGGCACCGTGCGCCCGCGCAACAGGCCGAACACTGCGACCAGCGCTGTGGTGGCTGCGAACGACATCTGAAACCCCGGCCCCATCATCTCGTCGGGATGCAGGATCAGTACCAGCACGGCCGCCATGGCGACGGCCCGCAGGGTCAGGGCGCGTCGGTCGATCATGACGGCAACAAGCATGACGGCAACCATGATGAACGCCCGCTCGGTCGCCACGTTCGCGCCCGACAGCGCCAGATAGGCCGCGCCAACCCCCAGCGCGACGACCGCCGCGATCTTTTTTGTTGCCAGCCGCAAGGCAATGACCGGCACCAGCGCAAGACCATAGCGGATCAGCGCAAAGACGAAGCCCGTCAAAAGCCCCATGTGCAGACCGGATATCGCCAACAGGTGCGCAAGGTTGCTGGCGCGCAGATCGGCGAGGGTTTCCTGCCCCATGCCGGATCGGTCGCCGGTCATGACGGCGGCGGCAAACGCTCCGGCCTCCCCCGGGATCGCATCCTGCACTGCCGTCGATATGCGCATCCTGGTGCGGTAAATCCAAAGTGCGCCGCCGCCTTCGGGCGCAAACAGCGCGAGAGCGGGGTTGCGGGTGTAGCCGACCGCGCCCAGTCGGTCGAACCAGGCGTTGCGCTGAAAATCAAAGCCACCGGGTTCGGTCGGGCCACCGGGCGGCGACAGGTGCCCGGTCATCATCACCACTGTGCCCGGTTCGGCGTCCAGCCAGTGCTGATCATCATGCAGCGACACGCGAACCCGATCGGGGGTGCTGTCGGGCGACATCCGGTCAAGCACCACCCGGTCAAGGGTCAGACGCAAAGCGTCGCTGGCCGACCGATCGACCCCGACGATCCGCCCCTCGATCGGGCCATAATAGCGAAACCCCAGAACCGGCGCACTGACCCGATGCGCCTTGGCGCCGGCCAGCACCACGCCGCACAGAACCAGCGCCAGCCCGATCCCGACGGGCCTCAGTGCCAGTCCGACAAGGCGCGACAAGACAATTAGCCCGGCCGCCGCCAAGGCGAAGCCCGCAAGATCGACCATTCCCGGTTCGATGCGCATGCTGAAATACCAGCCGATGCCGATGCCCAGGCAGACCGGCACCCACCCCATGAGGTGGCCGCGCTGCGCAAGCAGGCCGTCCGTGATCGGTTGAAGCAGACGCACTTGTCCTTGTACCTTTCGGTCGGTATCCCGAGGCCATTCAGCCAGTTCTTGGTGAACGAAAGGTTAATCTGCCATGTCCGCGACCGAGGTTGTCACCCGTTTCGCCCCGTCGCCGACCGGCGCGCTGCATATCGGCGGGGCGCGGACCGCGCTGTTCAACTGGCTTTATGCGCGTGGTCGTGGCGGCAAGTTTCTGTTGCGGATCGAGGACACCGATCGTGCCCGGTCGGACCCGGCCAACACCCAGGCGATTCTCGATGGGCTGACATGGCTGGGGCTTGACTGGGACGGCGAACCCGTCAGCCAGTTTGCCCGGATCGACCGTCACGCCGAGGTTGCCCGCGCGATGCTTGATGCTGGATCAGCGTACAAGTGTTTTGCGACTCAAGAGGAAATTGCAATCTTTCGCGAGGCCGCGCGGGCCGAAAAAGCCTCGACCCTTTATCGTTCACCCTGGCGCGATGTTCCGGCCCACCAGCACCCCGATGCGCCCTTTGTGATCCGGGTCAAGGCGCCGCGCGACGGCCAGACGACGCTGCACGATGTCGTGCAGGGTGACGTGACGCTTGCCAACGACCAGCTGGACGACATGGTCCTGCTGCGGTCCGACGGAACGCCCGTCTACATGCTGGCGGTGGTCGTGGACGATCACGACATGAGTGTCACCCACGTGATCAGGGGCGACGATCACCTGACCAACGCCTTTCGGCAGAACCTGATTTATCAGGCGATGGGCTGGCCCGCACCGGTGCTGGCACATCTCCCGCTGATCTTTGGCCCTGATGGCAAGAAGCTGTCAAAGCGACATGGCGCGACTGCGGCAGCGGCATATCAGGCGATGGGCTATCCTGCGGCGGGAATGCGCAACTACCTGACCCGCCTTGGATGGAGCCACGGTGACGACGAATTTTTTAGCGATGCGCAGGCGCGGGAGTGGTTCGACCTTAGCGGGATCGGCAAGTCGCCGGCGCAATTCGACACCAAAAAGCTGGAACACCTTTGCGGCCAGCACATCGCGACGGCAGACAATGCTGCGCTGCTGCATGAAATTGAGGCATTTCTGGTGGTCACCGGCCAAACCGGGTTGACCTCGGGGCAGGCCGATGGGTTGTTGCGGGCGATGGACAGTTTGAAAGAACGTGCAAAGACAATCCCTGAACTTCTTGAAAAGGCGCGTTTTATATTGACACAGCGGCCTGTTCAAGCCGATGAAAAGGCCGCTGCGCAACTGACTGCGCAATTCCGTGCCACGCTCGGCGAATTGACGCCGCAGTTGCAAAATGTTAGCTGGACCCGCCACGCATTAGAGACCAGCCTTGCGGTATTCTGCGAAGCCCGCGAGATTAAGTTCGGGCAGATCGCCGGGCCACTCAGGGCCGCACTTGCAGGGCGGACGGTTTCGCCTAGTGTGTTCGACATGATGCTAGTCATCGGGCAGGACGAAACGATTGCCCGGCTGACCGACGCCAGCGCCTGAAACCAATTCGTCACGAATTCTGGTTAACCTGGCCTTGGCGATACCGCCACGCCTGCCGCCGCAACTGGCGCGCGGGTTTCAAAAGGAACCGATGACATGGCAGATGCGAAAAAAACCGCCACACTGACGATTGATGGGAAAACCTACGATCTGCCGATCCTGTCGCCAACCAACGGCCCTGACGTGATCGACATTCGCAAGCTTTATGCACAGGCAGACGTGTTCACCTACGATCCCGGTTTCACCTCGACCGCCGCGTGCGACAGCACCATTACATTCATCGACGGCGACGAAGGCGAACTGTTGCATCGGGGCTACCCGATCGACCAGCTGGCAGCGAAATCGCACTACCTTGAGGTCTGCTACTTGCTGCTTTACGGCGAACTGCCGTCCGCCGAGGTACTCGAAGAATTCGAGGGGCTGGTCAGCAATCACACGATGATCCATGAACAGATGCACATGTTCTTTCGTGGTTTCCGGCGTGACGCGCACCCGATGGCGACGATGGTCGGCGTGGTCGGTGCGATGTCGGCGTTTTACCACGACAGCACGGACATCAACGATTCGCACCAACGCGAAGTGGCCTCGATCAGGCTGATCGCGAAGATGCCGACAATTGCGGCGATGGCTTACAAGTATTCCATCGGGCAACCATTCGTCTATCCACGCAACGAACTCGATTATGCGTCGAATTTTCTTCACATGTGCTTTGCTGTCCCGGCAGAGCAGTACAACGTCAACCCGATCCTGTCTCGCGCGATGGACCGGATCTTTACACTGCATGCCGACCACGAACAAAATGCATCGACCTCAACGGTGCGGCTGGCGTCGTCGTCGGGGGCCAATCCGTTCGCGTGTATCGCCGCCGGAATTGCCTGTCTCTGGGGCCCGGCACATGGCGGTGCCAATCAGGCCGCGCTCGAGATGCTGCGTGAGATCGGGACGGTGGACCGGATTCCGGAATTCATCGACCGCGCCAAGGACAAGAATGACCCGTTCCGGCTGATGGGCTTTGGACACCGGGTCTACAAGAATTTCGACCCCCGCGCCAAGGTGATGAAGGAAAGCGCCGACGAGGTGCTGGAGCTTTTGGGTGTTCACAACAATCCAACGTTGCAGGTTGCCAAGGAGTTGGAGCGGATCGCACTGGAAGACTCCTATTTCATCGAGAAGAAACTGTATCCGAATGTCGATTTCTATTCCGGGATCATTCTGGACGCGATGGGATTTCCAACGGCAATGTTCACGCCGATCTTTGCTGTTGCCCGCACCGTCGGCTGGATTTCGCAATGGAAAGAACAGCTTGCTGATCCGCAGCTCAAGATCGGGCGACCACGGCAGTTGTATCTGGGCAGCGATGCACGGGATTATGTCGATATCGAAAACCGCTGACATTGTGTTGACCACAGCGCGGCTGGTCCTGCGACCACCGCGCCCTGACGACGCCGCCGATCTGCATGCGGTCTTTGGCGATTCCGAGACCATGCGTTATTGGTCGACTGTGCCCGATACCGATCTGGCCACGACGCAGGAACGATTGGCGCGCATCATTGTCAGCGGGCCAGACCGTGTGGCTTATTTCGTCATCGAAAAGGATGGACGGTCGATCGGGACGGTCGGGGCGCATCACGCGAACGAGGTCGGATTCATCCTGCACCGAGATTACCACCGCCAAGGTCTGATGCGCGAGGCGATGGGCGCGATCATCCCCTACCTGTTCAACGTGATCGACAAAGACCGGCTGACGACCGACGTTGATCCCGACAACACCGCGTCGGTCCGACTGCTGGAATCGCTTGGGTTCACTGAAACCGGACGGGCGCAGAACACCTATTGCATCGCCGATGTCTGGACACACAGCGTCTATTTCGCCCTTACCCGCCCGGACTGATGCACTGCCAGAGACAATCTGGCACTTTTTCCCAGATTGTTTTCAAATTGCAAGAATTCCCGGTCACGGCTAGATTTGATTTTCAGGGTTACCAAAGCAATCATATCGCTATGACTTAGCATAAGATTTCAAGGGAATGACCATATGTCGGACGGTTTTGATGCAGCTGCAGCTGTTGAAATTGATTGGCCTGTTGCAGCGCATGAAAATGATGATGACGGCGCGGCCGAGTCGACACCGATCGAACAGCCGCCGCCCGAGACCCCGACGTTGATCCGCACGCTTGCTCAACGTCCTTCGAACTGGGGCGCGCGCTTTTCCTGAAAGGCCACGACGCCTTCCTGAAAGTCGCGAGTCATGCCGCATTTGCCTTGCAGTCGCGCTTCGAGCGCCAGTTGGTCGTCGAGCGAATTTTCGAACGATCCGCGAATGGCGGACTTCAGGTGCGCGTAGGTGGCCGTCGGACCCTTAGCCAGATGTGCTGCACGGGCCTGCCAGTGGGCGCCAAACTCCTTGGCCGGAGCGACCTCGTAGATCATGCCCCAGTCACTTGCCTGCTGCGCCGTCACCTTGTCGGCAAACAGGGCCGCACCCATCGCCTTGGCGGTGCCGACCTGACGCGGCAGCCAGTAGGTGCCACCAGCATCGGGAATTAAGCCGATCCGGGTAAAGGCTTGGACAAAGTAGGCGGCATCAGAGGCCATCACCACATCGGCAGCGAGCGCGAGGTTGGCCCCGGCACCCGCTGCCGGGCCGTTGACGGCGGCGATGGTCGGAATGGCGCAGTCAAATATTGCCCGCAGCATCGGCACGTATTCATCGCGCAGTGTGCGTTCGAGGTCGATGTTGGCGACATTGCCACCGCCGCCCAGATCCTGCCCGGAGCAGAACGATTTGCCCGCGCCGGTCATCACCAGAACCCGGGCCCGCGCGGCGCTGTCCTTGACAGCATGGGTAATCTCGGCGCGCATTTGGGTATTCAGGGCGTTCATCACATCCGGCCGGTTCAGGGTCAGCACAGCGATGTCGTCGGCAATGGTCAGGGCAATTGTCTGGTAGTCCATGTGGGGCGTCCTTTGGCAAATTTGGTGCCAACCTATCCGGCGACATCGGCAGTGAAAGGAAAACCGGACGTCAGTGGCGCAAAATTTCGTCGAGCCGGGCCTTTTCCTGATCGCTCAACTGGTCGGACTGCGCAGCGATGCGCCGCCGCACCGTGCCCCAACCAATACCCAGTGCGGCCAGCAACAGCAGCGGCCCGGTCAACCAAAGCACCAGATTGGCGCCACTGGCATCGGGGCGCAGCAGGACGAATTCGCCATAGCGGGCAACGATATAGTCGACCGCCTGCTGGTTGCTGTCGCCAGCCAGAATTCTTTCGCGCAACAGCAGGCGCAGATCGCGGGCCAGCGTTGCATTGCTTTCGTCGATGGTTTCGTTCTGGCAGACCGGGCAGCGCAGGCCTTTGGAAATTTCGCGTGCTCTGGCCTCGAGAACCGGATCGGCCAGCATCTCGTCAGGCTGCACAGCCAAGGCAGGGCCAGCCCACAGCGCCAGCACAAGGATCAACCGCTTCATTCCGCCGGTAC
>JBBKXP010000048.1:0-4735 GCA_037969545.1 Paracoccaceae bacterium
CAAGCCGGACCTTATTGCGGCCAGCACAACTGCCGTCATTTCCTTAAATCCCTGGCGTCAGGGCATAATGCTCACCAAAAGAGCCGCACATGGTCAAGGGTTCTGGAAACGTTTAAAAAAAACGGCCGTTTGCCGGAAAAGTACACTCCCCAGACCCGGATTTTGTGTGGCAATATCTTACCATTCCAGGGCTGCGTAGCGCGTGAAAATCGCACGAGACGTCGCAGAGTCCGGCGGCAATCGCCCGTTCGGGCTGGGTACCCTGAAGCCAGAAACACGCGATTGACGACGATCCGGAGACTGACCGCACTGCAACGAACAATACAATTTTTCAGAGCCCGGGTATCGACAATTTATTGACGTAATTCTGTTCAATACGTCAGCATCTGGCAATGTCCAAGCAGTTGGCTGCCAAGCGGTTTCAACACCTTATTCGAGGTACCCAACATGCGTTTTGGCAGGCTCCTTCTTGGCTCAGCGGCCGTTGCCGCTTCGCTCTGGATTATCATTGGCGAACAAATCACGGGCGTGAGTTCGGACGCGGTCGTGAACGCCCGCCTCAACACCGTGCGGGCCCCCATCGCGGGCCAGCTTCAGGTGCCATTTTTGCCCTTCGGGACCGAAATACCGGCTGGAGCAGAGCTCGGCGTACTTAAAGCGACCCACGTCGATACTGTACGGCACGATGATTTGGTCATGGAACGGGCGTTCATTGCCGCTGAACTCTCCCAAATAGAGGGGCTTCTTGCCGCGCCGGGTGCCGAAAAAAACACGAAGCTCGGTCAGAACAACCACACCGCGCCAGCGTTGTCGGAAGTTGCCGAACTGATGGATGCCGCGGTCATCACAGACGCGACCCAAGGACAGGGCTCCTTGGGTCTGCTACCCTATAGGCAAGAACCGAATTCTGTCCCCCTCACGGCGGCGTTGAAAAATGCAAGCGATCGCCTCGCAGCGGTCGATCAGCGGCTGCGCGCGGAAAACACCCGTGTGGCCAGTTTGTCTCATCTTCTACTGGATGTACCGATGGACGGCGTGCTCTGGGAGGTTCTCGCGAGCAATGGAGAGTACGTTGAGCGGGGTCAGGACATCGCCAAACTGATGATCTGCGGCTCCGCGCTTGTGACGCTTTCCGTCCCGGACAACATCTATGCGCGTTTGGTTGTCGGACAGTCCGCGACGTTCAGACTGGATGGCAGCACCATGCTTTATGATGCAACAATTATACGCATGGCCGGGTCGGGTGCTGAAACAATCTATCGCAATCTTGCAGTCGCGCCATCGCTTAAGCATCTTGAGCGTTTCGATATCGCGCTGCTGGTGCCGAAATTACGCGAAGATCCGGCATTGCGCTGTTCTGTGGGGAAGACGGGACGTGTCTTCTTTGATACGCGCCCGCTGGATTGGCTCAGATCGGCGCTGCGCTGATCATGCCCGACTTCATTTATCTCGGCACCAACGAAAGCGCCGTTGTGCGGATCGTGCTGGTGGCGGGCATCGCGGTGATCCTGCCACTCGTTTTCGACAAGAGCAAAAGTCTGCATCGGAGCGCCCTCTTCGCGGTCGCGGGCCTTCTTGCGCTTCGCTATCTGTGGTGGCGTGCGACGATGACGATTGCACCTCTGGGGCTCACCTGGGAATGCCTCGCGAGCTGGTCGTTGCTTGGCATCGAAACGCTCACGATCATCAGCTCGCTGAGCTCCTTCGTAATTCTCTCGCGCACGCGCAACAGAAGTGCCGAGGCGACCGAAAACCTTGACTGGTGGAAGCCAGCAGCGCCCCCGCGGGTCGCTGTCCTGATCGCGACATACAATGAAGAGCTTGAGGTTCTGGAGCGGACGATCATCGGCGCGAAGGCCCTGAAGCACCCGGCGAAAGAGATTGTCATCCTCGACGACGGCAAGCGGGACTGGTTGCGGGAGTATTGCGCACGCCAGAACGTCCGATACCTGACGCGCACGGGCAATGCGGGCGCCAAGGCCGGGAATATGAACGCCGCGATACGGGTTCTCGCGCAGGATGAAACACAGCCCGACTTCATCGCCGTTCTGGATGCGGATTTCGTCCCGCACCGCGGCTTCCTCAGCCGGTCGCTTGCCTTGTTTGTCGATCCTGATATCGGGCTCGTCCAGACACCCCAGCACTTCTTCAATCCAGATCCGATCCAGCACAATCTGGGGCTGAGCCGCTCTTATCCAGACGAACAGCGCCTGTTCTTCGATCACCTTCAGCCCGCACGGGATGCCTGGGGGATCGCCTTTTGCTGCGGAACATCGTCGGTCGTCAGATGGTCCGCCCTTCAAGACGTGGGTGGTTTTCCGACTGACAGCATCACCGAAGACTTTATGATGACGCTTGTGTTACGCGATGCCGGATGGGCCACCGCTTATCTGGACGAGCCGTTGACCGAAGGGCTGGCACCGGAAGGCCTCAAGGAATACGTGACTCAACGTGCCCGCTGGTGCCTTGGCATGATGCAGATCGCACGTAGCAAATTCGGTCCCTTCGCAAAGAACAATCTGCGTCTGCGCGACCGTTGGAGCGTCATCGACGCGGTTATGTATTGGACCACTACGTTCCTGTTCCGCATCGCGACGCTCGTGTATCCCTTGCTCTACTGGTACTTCAACATCACCGTCGTCAATGCAACCGTTGCCGATGTGATCAGCTTCTTCGGAGTCTACTATATTTGGGTGCTGATCGCGATGGGATCTATTGCGCGCGGGCTTGTTGTGCCGGTTCTTAACGATGTCAGTCAGATCTTGGGGGCCATCCCGATCAGTCGGGCCGCCTTCGTCGGACTTCTTCAGCCCAACGGGCATCCGTTTACCGTAACGGCCAAGGGCGGCGACCGGAGCAGGGTCGTCATCCAGTGGCCCCTCCTGATGCCCTATCTCGTCCTTCTGGCGCTGACGCTTGGCGGCCTTGCCATCGGTATCTGGTCCGATCAATTCGCCTTCAACGACACGGGGCAAGGCAAGACCGTGGTGTTGTTCTGGACGCTCTACAATGTGCTCGTGCTGTTGGTGACCGTTATGACTTTCGTGGAATTGCCCAGGACCGAAATCCATATCGCGGATATCCCCGAAGAGGCTGTTCTGACAACAGCCACCGGCCACCAAACGGTGATGGTTCAAAGCCTCACACAGGACACCTTGAGTATTTTGAAACATGATGCTCCGGTCGGAACAATCGGTATTATGACCTTGCGGGACGTCGGTGACATCAAGACGACCGTCATTTCCAATTCCGGCACCCTGACCCGCCTGCGGTTGCAGACGACCGAAGCCCAGAAAGAGGCCCTCATTCTGCGTTTCTATACAGAGGGCGGCACACCGGGGGTGACCTCGGCCAAACTCAAGGTCTTGATACGAGATATCGCATTGCGGCTGTCGGATCGTGCTGCAGTGCTACACTAGCCTCAAATTTGCTCAATGGACGTGTGAATGGAATGAATGCCGGAGTCAGTTTTCAACCACTGCAACGGACAGCTTGCGGCGTCTGGCGTCCTTTCAAAACGTGTTGATCGACATTCCGACAAAGACTTCTTCTGAAATGAACTTGTAGCCAATGCGCATACTGACCGGGCTGTCTGACAGACGTTTTGCTAGGGCGATCGTTGTCTCCGAATAGCTATCGCTTTCACCATGCGATAGCTCAATGGCCATACCGATCCCGTCGTACGTCAACTGTGACAGCACGAACCAGGAGCTGTCATTGGTATCCAAGTCCGCCAGCAGGAACACGCTTCCGATCGCTGTCGGGATATACCGTTCGGCTACAAATTTCAGCCCGATTTGGGTGGAGTCGTCCGAGTCGTCTGAAATGACAAGTCCGAGAGACGGACCAACCTTCAATGTCGCGACCTTTTGAGCGAACGCAAGCGTATACAAGGTGCTCAGCCTGTATGCACGGCCACCATCATAGGTGACAGCCCCCCCGCCAAAGGTCAGCAGTCCACGCCCGACGCTCATTGTGGTGTTCGACGTCGTTTCCGAGAGATCAAACTGGAAAAATGCGCCATCCGCCCGGGCGGAATTGACGGGCAAAATCGACAGACAGCACAGAAGCCCTGCCCGAAGGTGAAGCAATCCACGCGCTACTGGAGCTGACCTTGATTTCATGAAAATCTCCGTTTTTGCCCAAACGCGCATCATTGTGGCCGCCCAAACGTCTACGGGGCATATTTGTCAGGCGCAATCAGGACATGTTCATTTCGTCAATCCCTGGATCCGGAGGACCGAAATACTTAGAAGTTCCCCGCAAGGACAATGGTTTTCGGCCAAGATGGGATCGATGTCTGCAGTCTTTCGCCCGGAATATCCTGGCGCATTGTGCGGTGCGGTCAGGCCGCTAACCATCGACACGGCGATTTTTGGGAGGCCCGTACCGGAATAGTCCGTCCGCGAGCCTCTGAAAACGTCGTTATGATGAAACCGGTACCGATCATGCAGCAAAATTCGAAAGGGGGCCTTTTGGGGACAAATCCGGGCCTAATTGTTAAACCCTGCAGATGGCTTTGGCGCAAAGGCGTCAAAGTCTGCTTTATCGTCATCACGTCGGAGAATTCGCGCCTGCGGCCAAAGTCCGCAATCCGCCTAATGACCAATGCTGCACTCCAACCAGACGGCTGCTCTGGGCTCGTTCCTGCCGTTCGCGGCACACGCCTTGAAGGTCCGATTAGGACCGGGCTCGACGCTCAAGCCCCCCTTGGCAGGGTTCCTCCCCGACCCTG
>JBBKXP010000049.1:0-5625 GCA_037969545.1 Paracoccaceae bacterium
ACCCACAACATTGCCGCCGTGCCAACCGTCAGCAATAGCGCCAGCATCCCCGGCATCCCCGCGACAATTCCCCGCCCGGCAAGCCGGGTCAGACGCAACCGTCCGGCACGTGCCATCAGCAGACCCAGATCGTCCGCCTTGACGATTACCGCGACCGATCCGTAAACCAGCACCGTGATGCCGATTGCAACGACAGCAAGGGTCGCTGCCCGAAACCAGATATTGTCGACCTCGATCGAGGCCAGCGCGATGGTCATGATTTCGGCGCTCAGGATGAAATCGGTCTTGATGGCACCGGCGACGCGGGTTTCTTCCAGCTTGTCAGGATTGGCCGGGGTCATGTCGGCGGCAACATGGGCATCGGCGTGCGGGAACAGCTTGTGAAAAACCTTTTCGGCCCCCTCGAAACACAGATAGGCGCCGCCCAGCATCAGCAGCGGCGGAATTGCCCATGGGGCAAAGGCCGACAGGGCCAAGCCGGCAGGCAGCAAGATCAGCAACTTGTTGCGGATCGACCCCAGAGCAATCCGGCCAACGATGGGCAATTCCCGTTTCGGATCAAATCCATGAACATATTTTGGCGTGACAGCGGCATCGTCGATCAGGGCCCCCGCGGCTTGCGCCCCGGCCTTAGTCGCCTGCGCCATCACGTCATCGACCGACGTCGCGGCAAGTTTGGCAATCGCTGCCACATCGTCCAACAGGGCGAGCAAACCACTCATTACTGATCTCCGTTCTACAGTCCAGACATGACCGCATCGCGGCCCAGCGGCAACCCCACAGCAACCTCTGGCGCTGACGAAAGGCCGAAGCTAGGGTGCCGTCATGACCAACCTTCTTTCCGTCTGGCTGTTCCTAATCCTCTTTGCGGGCATTCTGGCAGACTACATATTCGGTTGGGGTGCGACGCTTTTCCTGCTGCGCAAATTTGCCGATCTGATCGAATGGATTGCCTTCTGGCGCTAGACGCCGCGCCCGGTTGACCTTTGGCGATAAATCGCAATGGTAGCGACGCAATCCGCCCCGGAATGGGGCCCAAGTGGCAAAGGACGTATCATGGCCGTCAAAGTAGCAATCAACGGGTTTGGCCGGATCGGGCGCAATGTGCTGCGCGCGATCATCGAATCCGGACGCACCGATATCGAGGTGGTTGCGATCAACGATCTGGGTCCGGTCGAGACCAACGCCCACCTGCTGCAATTTGATTCGGTGCACGGGCGGTTTCCGGCGGATGTGAAGACGACAACCGACACCATCGACGTCGGCCGGGGCCCGATCAAGGTCAGCGCGATGCGCAACCCCGACGACCTGCCTTGGGACCATATCGACATCGTGCTGGAATGCACCGGCATCTTTACCGACCGCGACAAGGCGGCGATCCATTTGCAGAACGGCGCCAGCCGGGTGCTGGTTTCGGCGCCATCGAACGGTGCGGACGCGACCATCGTCATGGGCGTCAACGACGAGGTTCTGACCGGCGACCACCTCATCGTCTCGAACGGATCCTGCACCACAAACTGCCTGGCTCCTGTGGCCAAGGTGCTGAATGATGAATTCGGTATCGTCACCGGGTTCATGACCACGATCCACAGCTATACCGGCGATCAGCCGACGCTGGATACGATGCACAAGGACCTGTATCGTGCGCGCGCCGCCGCCCTGTCGATGATCCCGACCTCCACCGGGGCCGCCAAGGCATTGGGTCTGGTGCTGCCGGCGCTGAAGGGCAAACTGGATGGCTCGTCGATCCGGGTGCCGACACCGAACGTCAGTTGCGTCGATCTCTGTGTGGTTCTAGAAAAGGACGTGACGGTTGAGGATATCAACAACGCGATGAAGGCGGCATCTGAAAAGGGCCGCATGAAAGGTATTCTCGGCTACGAACCGCGCCCGCTGGTGTCGTCGGATTTCAACCACAACCCGGCCTCGTCCACTTTCGCCCCCGATCAGACCAAGGTGCTGCCGGGGAAACTCGTGCGGATTCTGACGTGGTATGACAACGAATGGGGCTTTTCCAACAGGATGGCCGACACCGCCGTGGCGATGGGCAAGCTGATCTGAACCAACACTTCCGGCACTACAGAAAGCCGCCCCGCAAAGGGCGGCTTTTTTGTGACCGACGCCATGCGTTTCCTGCATGGCTGTTAGCGATAACTGTGCATTGCGCTGCGCTGCGGCATGACTAGGTTTGGTTCAACAGAAACGGTAACCCAAGAAATGAACATGCCATGACTGTGCTCACGCAAGTTCGCAATGCCGTAAAAAAACGGATGCAGTATATCTCGACCAAACGGGCGCTTGAAAATCTGCCTCTGGATGTGGCACTTGACCTCGATATCTATCGTGGTGACGCTGCGCGGATCGCTTCCAAGGTGGTATACGGCTAGATAGCCGCCAACCGAAACAAACCCCAAGCCGCCCTCTCGGGCGGCTTTTCATTTTGCGAACTTCCCAGACAGTGCGGCCTTGACCGACGCCGGGACGAATTTGGTGATGTCGCCGCCCAGGCGGGCGATCTCCTTGACCAGTTTCGACGCGATCGCCTGATTTTTCGCGTCCGCCATGAGAAACACCGTCTCGATCGCATTATCCATCGATCGGTTCATGCCCACCATCTGGAATTCGTATTCGAAATCGGCGACGGCGCGCAGGCCGCGAATGATCACCGTCGCCCCGACATCGCGGGCGCAGTGGATCAGCAGGTTTTCGAAGGGATGCACGACAATCTCGGTGCCGGTCGGCACCCCGAGCGGGACACATTCGGCCTGCACCATCGCCACCCGTTCCTCGAGACTGAACAGTGGCCCCTTGTCGCGGTTGATCGCGACCCCAATCACCAACCGATCCACAAGTGTCGCCGCCCTGCGGATGATGTCGATATGGCCGTGGGTGACAGGATCGAACGTGCCGGGGTAAAGACCTGTGCGCATTTCGGCACCTTTTCGCGTCATTCATTCAGGCGCACGCAACCTTACTGCGGACCAGAATGCAAGGGTTGCGCTAGTGGCCCGAAATCATCCCTTCAAGCGCGTCCCGCTCCATCGCCAATTCCGACAGACGTGCCTTGACCACATCGCCAATCGACACGAGGCCGATCATCCTGCCATCCTTGACCACGGGAATATGGCGAAACCGGCCATTGGTCATCGTCGTCAGGATCGCATCGGCGCTGTCATTTTCGGTGCAGGTCACGATCTTTGCGGTCATCATGCTGCTAACTGGTTTGTCCAGACAGGCCGGTCCATGCTTGCCCAACTCACGCACGATGTCGCGTTCCGACAGGATCCCGTCGGGCGAACTCCCGTCCTTGGAAATGACGACCGTGCCAATCCGTTTTTCCGACAGAAGCGTGACCGCCTCGGACACCTTGGCGTCGGGTTTCAACGACATGACGCCAAAGTCAGCCTTTGATCTCAGGATTTGATGGACCAGCATGGCGGGCTCCTCGCTTGGGGTTGCCGATTGTTGCAACGTCCCCCCCGAATGCCCCTTGTGTCAAGCGGCCTGTGCCTCGGCGCTCGCAACTTCAGCTTTGATACCGGCAATCAGCGCCTTGGCAAAATGGCTCAGACGTTCCGACCGGCGATCTGAGGCGTGTCGCACCAGATAGAATGACCGCCTCAGGCTGACCGTCGCAGTCAGCACCCGGACCAGTTCGGGCGCGAAGGGCAGCGCAAAGTCGTGGACGATTCCAACGCCGGTCCGGCGCAACATCTGCAACTGTACCGCAACCGAATTTGATGCCATCTGCACGCCTGCCGACCCCAGATCGCCCAGATAATCCAGCTCGCGATCAAAGATCATGTCGGGAATATAGCCGACAACCGGGATACCGCGCAGGTCGTCGCCGGTTTGCGGCAATGGCTGGTCGCGCCGCATTGCCAGATGCAGGTGGTAATCGGTGATCTTTTGCACGCTCAGACGCCCTGCATCCGGCGGGCTGACGGTGATCGCCATGTCGGCCTCGCGTTTGGACAGGTTGACGACGCGGGGCAGCGCGAGGATCTGTACCTCGAGCCCGGGATTGTCGGCCTGAATTGCCGCGCAGACTTGCGGCAGCAGGAAATTGGCACAACCGTCGGGCGCGCCAATCCTGATCTGGCCGTTCAGGCCGGGGGCCTGTCCCTGATCCAGGGCTTGTGTCAGTGCCTCTTCGGCCAGGCCTGCATGGGCGCGGATCCGCACACCTGTATCGGTCAGCGCATAGCCCTGCGGCGACTTGACGAACAGCGTGGCTGTAACGGCGTCCTCGAGCCGGGCGATCCGCCGCCCCACAGTCGCCGGGTCCATCTTCAGTATTTGCGCCGCAGCGGTCAGACTTTCGCCCCGCGCCACCGCCAGAAATACCCGCATGTCATCCCAATTCATCATACCATCCTTGCATTCTTGCAAAACGATTTTGTCAAACTGGCGCTGTTAGTGCGAAAAACGCAAGGCTATTGTGGTCCTAACCCAAGGGAGAGACCCATGCAAGAGCTGACCCATTACATCAACGGCGCCCATGTCAAAGGCTCATCGGGCCGTTTCGCCGACGTCTTTAACCCCGCAACTGGCGAAGTGCAGGCCCGTGTACCGCTGGCCAACGCCGCCGAAATGGCGCAGGCCGTCGATATCGCGGCCAAAGCGCAAGTCGCTTGGGCGGCCGTGAACCCGCAGCGACGCGCCCGCGTGATGATGAAATTCGTCGACCTGCTGAACCGCGACATGGACAAATTGGCCGAAGCCCTATCGCGCGAACACGGCAAGACCCTGCCGGACGCCGCCGGCGACGTGCAGCGCGGCCTCGAGGTGGTGGAATACTGCATCGGCGCGCCGGAACTGCTGAAAGGCGAATATACCGACGGCGCCGGCCCCGGCATCGACATGTATTCGATGCGTCAGGCCCTGGGCGTCTGCGCCGGGATCACCCCGTTCAACTTTCCGGCGATGATCCCGATGTGGATGTTCGCGCCCGCCATCGCCTGTGGCAATGCGTTCATTCTGAAGCCCAGTGAACGCGATCCTTCCGTGCCGCTGATGCTTGCCGAACTGATGGAAGAGGCCGGGCTGCCCAAGGGCATCCTGCAAGTGGTGAACGGCGACAAGGAGGCCGTGGACGCGATCATTGACCACCCCGTCATTCAGTCGATCGGTTTCGTCGGTTCGACCCCCATCGCCGAATATATTTACGGGCGCGGTTGTTCGAATGGCAAGCGGGTGCAGTGTTTCGGTGGCGCCAAGAACCACATGATCATCATGCCCGACGCCGATATGGATCAGGCGGCAGATGCGCTGATCGGTGCCGGTTATGGTGCGGCTGGCGAACGCTGCATGGCGATCTCGGTCGCGGTGCCAGTTGGCGACGCGACGGCAGATGCCCTGATCGAACGGCTGGTGCCGCGGATCGAAAAACTGAAAGTCGGGCCTTATACCAGCGGCAAGGACGTCGATTACGGCCCCGTCGTTACGGCGGCGGCCAAGGCGAACATCCTGAAACTGGTGCAATCGGGCATCGACCAAGGGGCCGAACTGGTCGTCGATGGACGCGATTTCAAATTGCAGGGCTACGAGGACGGGTTTTTCATCGGGCCGCACCTGTTCGACCGGGCGACCAAGGACATGGATATCTACAAGAAAGAGATTTTC
>JBBKXP010000050.1:0-9425 GCA_037969545.1 Paracoccaceae bacterium
GGACGCAGTAGATGATCAGATCGGATCGGTCTTCGAAATAGTAATGCAGGATGCCCAGCGACATGTCGCTTTTGGCGGCGATGTCGCGCAGGCTGGTGTTGGCATAGCCTAGTTCCTGAAGGGCTATGATCGCGCTGTCGGCGATCTGGCGCTTCTTGCTGTCCCGCCTCGCGGACTTTCGCATCGCACGGGCTTTCAGTTTGTTGGGTAGGTCTGTCATGGCATGAAAAGTACGGGTCGCTTGGGCCGGACGCAATTGGCCGTCCGGCCCGATACGATCCTATCCAAGCAAGGCGTTCAGGAAGATGCGAGGCAGTTTGAACCAGCTTGGCTTGTGCTGGAACTGCGTCAGCAGACGGCCCACCTTATCCTGTTTGGTGTTGCTGACGAACCACGGCGGGCGAGGCAGTAGCGTGAACTGACCCGACCACAGCCCGCGCGGGAACGGCCGCCACGGGGCCTGAATGACCACGCGTTCGGTGCTTTCCAACATGAAGGTGTTGTGAACCGTCCCGATGCCGGATTGAACGTCTTGCGGTGTGTGTCCCGGAAACGCCCCCCACGGGCAGGAAGTCGCCAGAAATGCCAGCCCCGTCCATGAATTGATGGCGATGGTGCCGTAATGCAGGTCCGCTATAATCTCCTCGAACCGTTTCTTGCCAATCTCGCTGATCGTCTTGGGGTGGATCAGGATATTCGCGCCCAAGGTACCGTAGAGCTGATCGTTGGCATAGGCGATGGCGCTGCGAAGGTAGGTTTCCGCGTCGGGTGCATCCATCTCGTGCGTCGACATCGCTGGCGCAAAAACTTCGTTGGTGCGGAACCAGTCGCTGTCGGCGACGTCGTTGATGATCAGCGATGGCGCCGGCCCGCGTGCAACCAATTTGGAGGTCTTCGCATGTTTCGCAAAGGCATCCAGACGGTCGGCCGCACCCGGGTAATAGGCCCCCCGATGGGATTTATTCGCCACTTCGCTGAGGTTGGCCAGCAGTGTCTGGGCCTTGTCCCACCCCTTGGGCATGATCAGCACCTGACAGGCCACACAGTTGAAGCCCGAGTTGTGCAGTTTATGCGTCGCGATGTTTTCGGCCTGAAATTGCAGATCCGCAGATGACCACGGGCCGGGCACCACGATGGTAGGACATACCGCGCCCAGTTCGGAGGTGAATTTCTTGTCGTTCTTGGGGGTGTTGGCCGCACGGTTCTTTGCACCCTCGGCCCCCGTTCCCCAGACGATCGCGTCATGGGTGGCACCGGCACCGGTTATGTGAAGTTCTTCTACGGTCGGATGGGTCGTCAGATACGCACCTGCAGCACCATCACCCTTGACGATGCGCAGGGCGTCACGGTCAATCAAGGGCTTGAGGGCGACGTTCAGATACTCGGTCAGATAGTCGTTGACCGGATTCATCTTGAGGATCACCACCTGATTTTCCAGAAACAGCTTTTGAAACACATCCAGCGGCGCGATGGACGCAATATTGCCGGCCCCCAGGATCAGCGCGACCTTGCCTTTGCGTTGCGCCGGCGGACTGTCATAGGCGTGGGCGGCATGATCGGGCAAGTTCGCTGCCGTCACATCCTTTTGCATCCAGACCTCGGCCTTGACGCCGGATAGCAGCAAATGATCCCAGATTGAATGCGGCATGACCCTCACGGCGATCTGGCCCGTGGTCAATGTGCGCGTCGGCAGATGCTTGAGGAATGCTTTGCCTTCCATCTGGCTCAGCGTGCGGATAAGACCATTGCAGGCCGACATCACGGCGTAAGGCCCCGACAACCACTCCTCCCCCGCAAGCGGCGACCCTTCGGGGATTTCTTTTTTGCGCGTTGCCGTTTCGACCCATCCTTGCGCGACATCCATCAGGTTGTCTTTGACCTGCTTCAGAAGTGCGATCCGGTCCGCAACGCTGGTGCGTGCCCAAGCGTCCTTGGCAGCCTCCAGCGTGTTCAGCGCCGCATCGTAATCTTCCACGTCGGGGGCGTTCATGGCACCGTCCATCGTATGCTCCTTTTTAGTCTCGCATAGTCCATCTGCCGCGTCGGGCGGGTGAACGTTCGGCCTTATGCCGCGTATTCGGCCTTGATCATATCGGCGCATTTTTCCGCGATCATGATCGTCGCCGCGTTGGTGTTGCCGCCCACAAGCGTCGGCATGACCGACGCATCAACGACACGCAGTCCCTGAATCCCGTGAACCTTCAATTCAGGATCGACCACGGCCATGTCGTCCGTGCCCATCTTGCAGGTGCCAACGGGATGATAGATTGTATCGGCGCGAGCGCGGATATGGTGTTCCCACTGCGCGTCGGTCATGTCGTCGTGCATGTCGAAAAGTTCACGCTTGGCATAGCTTGCCACTGGCTCGGCCTGCAGAATATCGCGTGTCATCTTGGCGCCTTTGATCGTCGTTTCCAAATCACGGCGGTCCGACAGAAATTTCGGATCGATGCCGGGATCCATCAGCGGATCGGCGCTTTGCAAGAAAACCTCGCCACGGCTGTAAGGCCGCAGGGCGCAAACGTGGCAACTGTAGCCGTAGCCCAGATGCAAGCGGCGCGCGTGGTCGTCCACGACGGCGATAACGAAATGCAACTGTATATCGGGGCGGTCCAGTGCCGGATCCGTTTTCAGGAATGCAGCACCTTCGGCAAACGGCGTCGCAATCATGCCTTTGCCCTTGCGCCACCATCTGAATATCGCGGCCGTCAGCCGCGCTGTCCCCGCAAATCCAATACCGAAATTGTCGGTGTCATCGGTTTTGTAACTAAGGATGAAATCGAGATGGTCCTGCAGGTTCTGCCCGACACCTGGCAACTCGTGCACCATCTCAATACCGTGCGGTGTGATGTCCAGCACGCGCCCGACACCTGAAAGCTGCAGCAATTGCGGTGTCTGTAGCGCGCCCGTCGCGACGATCACCTCGCGGCGCACGTGGACTTGCGCGTTGGTGCGTTTGCGGCGGTAAGCCACGCCAACGGCGCGTTTGCCGTCAAACAAGATCTTCGTGGCTCGGGCATGCGTGATCACTGTCAGGTTCGCACGGTCCATGACCGGATGCAGATATGCGGCGGCCGCCGAACACCGCTCTCCGACTTTGGCGGCGTCATGGAACTGCGTAACTTGATATAGTCCGACACCTTCGTTGTCGCCGTCGTTGAAATCTTCGCGGCGGCGGTATTGCTTGTTGGCCGCCGCCTCCACGAAGGCCTGCGTGATCGGGCGCGGTTCCGTTTGGTCGGACACCTGGAGAGGACCGGCATCGCCGTGGAAATCATCGCCACCACGTTCGTTGTTTTCGGATTTCTTGAAATAGGGCAGGCAGTCGTCCCACGACCAGCCATCACAGCCAAGGGCGGCCCATCCATCGTAATCAGATTTGTGCCCGCGCACGTAAAGCATGGCGTTGATGGCGGACGATCCGCCAAGGGCGCGGCCACGGGGCTGATATCCGCGACGCCCGTTCAGTCCTGGTTGCGGTACGGCCTTGAAGGCCCAGTTGAACAGCTTTCCGTATCCCGGCAACGCCACAACCGCCCCTACCGGTGCGCGCAACAGGATGTTTGTGCCGTTTCCGCCCGCTTCCAGCAGACACACCGTCACTTTCGGATCTTCGCTGAGCCGCGCAGCCATCGTCGACCCTGCGGACCCTCCCCCGACGATCACGAAATCAAAGTCCACAATGTTCCTCCCAAAACATCACCCAAGTGAACCGGACCCGCGATGTCGCTCGGTGGCGATCGGATCGCCTTGCCATATGGAACCGCGTTGCCGACAGCTAAGCAAACTATTTGTACAACTGTCCAGAAAAATTGTTCAGCAACTCGTATCCGGCCCGTCCTGAACACCATCAGGGGTCGTCAAATGAAAGAAATTCACACGGCCTTGACGTCGCGTCCTGTTCGAATGACCGGATATTCGTGTTCAGGGTCGTCCATACTCAATCCGGGAGCAGACGGCGCCATGCCATCGAGCCTAATAAATTTGGCCATCGTGATTTTTGTGATTTTGTTAGCCTTCGCAGTGATCACGCAGCTGACAAGTCGCTGGATCGAAGGCCGCATTCCGCGTGATGGAGACATCCTGACGATCAATGGCACGGACATGCACTATCTCGATCGCGGGCAAGGGCGACCCATCGCGCTGATCCACGGACTTTCCGGGCAGATGAGAAATTTCGCGCCAGACCTTGTGGACAAACTTGCCGCCGATCATCGCGTCATCCTCGTCGACCGCCCCGGATCTGGCTATTCCTCACCGCTGGCCAGTGGAACGAATTCCCTGAGCGGACAGGCGGCGGTGATTGCAGGACTGATCGGCGCGCTCGATCTCCAAGCGCCCCTGATCGTCGGTCATTCGCTTGGGGGAGCTGTTGCACTGACCCTCGTACTGGACCGTCCGGACCTTGTCGGTGCGTTGGCTTTGATCGCGCCCGCAACCTAGCCACGCGACGCCGCACCTTCGGCCTTCAGCGCCATGTCCATCCGGTCGGATGCCTTGCGACGTTTCGTTTCGCTTACTTTCGCGACGCCGCTGGGTCTGTTCATCTTCAATGGCTCCGCAAAGGCGGTCTTCGCACCTGAACCCATGCCTGAAAATTTTGGCACAGTTGGTGGCAGCTTCCTTGCCATTCGGCCACAGAGCTACTTTTCAGCTGGCGGCGACATGATTGCCTTGCGCGACGCATTACCGACAATGGTCGCGGGCTATCCATCTTTGCAAATGCCGGTCGCCATCCTGTTTGGCCGCGCGGATCAAGTCCTCGACCCCGACTTGCACGGCGCATCATTGCGCGATCCGGTCAAGGGCGCGACGTTGACGCAGATCGACGGTGGTCACATGATCGTCTTCACGGCACCTGATGCAGTGGCAGGCTGGATACTGGATCAGTCCCGACAGCGCGAATGATCGGCCGCTATTTTTCCGCCGCGACCTGATCACGAAGGAACCGCCGTAAAATCTTGCCGGACGCGGATTTCGGGATCTCGTCCACAAACCTGATCTGGTGCAGCTGCTTGTATGTTGCCAGATTGTCTTTGAAACAGGCGTGGATGGCCGCCGCATCCGGCCCACCATCTGCGCAGACGACAAACGCAATCGGCAATTCACCTGCATCATCATCGGGCAGCCCGATCACGGCTGCATCCGAAACACCATCCATGGCGACCAGCCTGGCCTCCAGTTCAGCGGGGGCGACCTGGAACCCCTTGTATTTGATAAGCTCCTTGAGGCGGTCCACGATGAACATGTAACCGTCCTTGTCGATCCGCGCGATATCGCCGGTGCGCAACCAGCCATCCTTGGTGATCGTCTCGGTCGTGGCCGCCGCATTGTTGAGGTAGCCCTGCATGACTTGCGGGCCCTTTACCCAAAGCTCGCCTTCCTCGTCGATAGCCATGGCGTCGCCGCTCTCCGGATCGACGATCTTGGCTTGCGTATTCGGCAAAACAACGCCCGCCGCGCCGGATCGCGGCGCGTAGCCGGGTACAAGGTGGGACACCGGGCTAAGCTCGGTCATCCCGAACCCTTGCAACACCGTGCAACCCAGCCGCGCGGATACCGTATCCGTCAGCTCCGCACCGGAGGGCGCGGCGGCGATAAACACCTGTTCAAGCGCGCTGAGATCATAGTCATCCACCAACGGATGTTTTGCCAACGCGATGGCGACGGGTGGCACGACCCACATGCGCCGCGCCTTGTGATCCTGACTGATCTGCAAGAACATCGCCAGATCAAACCGCGGCATCGTCACCAACGAACCGCCCCCCCCCAGATGCACGTTCATCAAGACGGTCATGCCGTAAATGTGGAAGAACGGCAGGAACGCCGCCGTAGCCTCGCCGCGCTGAAAATCTGCGGCAACGATGGATTGATCCACGTTCACCACCAGATTGCGGTGCGACAGCATTACGCCTTTGGGCATCCCCGTGGTGCCGGACGAATAGGGCAGCACAACTGTATGCGCGGTGACATTGACGGGAACCTGCGCCTCCATCGGGTCACCGAACAAAGCGTGAAATTCGGGCGTGCCGATCACGACGATCGGTTTTGCGCCGGCACCCGCCGTGGCCGCATCCAGAAAGTCAGGGATCGTGATGAGGATATCCGCAGCGGAATCCGCCATCTGATGCGCAACTTCCGGGCCGGTGTAGGTCGGGTTGATCGTGGTGATCGTGCCACCCGCCCAAGCGACGCCATGAAAGATCACGCAGTATTCGGGAATATTCGGCGCCATCAACGCAACTGTCTTGCCCGCCCCGAAACCGGCACCAGTCAGCCCGCCAGCAAGTCGTTTGACCTGGTCCATGAATGCGGCAGCTGTCAGCGTGCGCCCGCTTGGGCCATCCGTCAGGACGACCTGATCCGGCCGATCAATCAATCCTTCAAAGACGCGTTCGGTTATCGTCTGATCTGTAATCGCGACATCGCGAAACGGACTGCTGCTTTCTGTCATTTGACCCTCCATTTGGCTCACGTTGGCATAAGGTCGCTGGTTTAGCTAGATGAGCAAGTCAGCGGGCAAAAACTGAACGATGCAGGTGTCCGGGAAACCGGCAGCAGCTCACGCGGGCAAACCTCTGAGCGAAATCAGGTTGGTGATCCGCGCGTGGCCGGAGCCTGCGAGCAAAACCGCAAAAAGATGCGAGCGGTCGCCCGCAAATGCCAGTCGCTGCCCGCTTATACGTGCTTGTGCGGTTTTTCTTGTCCGGTGTTGATGTAGCGCGAAAACGCAATAACCCGACTGGTTAAGTCGGGTTATTGGGTTTGATTTAGCACTGTAATTTGGTTGCGGGAGTGGGCTTTGGCCTATACCGAACAACTAGCAGAATTTAATCCATCTGAATCTATTCTTGGGATAGGAAACCTGGCCTCAGGCTTAGTCGTGCCGCAAAGCCCCTCGATTTTGTGTTCTTCTTGGCAATTTTGTCTATCCAAGACATGTCGGAAAACGCACGCAGCCGAGAAAACTGCCGTAGCGACCGCTCCGCGCGACAAGACAACCGTCAGCACATTCCGGACAGGCTTGGTGCACCTTTCCGCAATAGGATGTGGCATCCAAAGTTTCTTTGCTGCGTGACGTCAGCCCAACAACGATCTCCGAACACGCAGACAGATAGTTCCCACAATGTTGAACATGCTCGCACCGGTGCTAGACGCGGCCATTCTTCGCCGGAACTGCAAGTAGCCGTCCTTTACATCCTCCGCATAGGCCCTTGGGCCGATTTGCTGCCATCGAGGACGGATGAGGCAACTTGTCGAGTGATTCTCTGACTGCGACGAACGGTGAAAGTTGTTATTTGTGGTTGTTATGCGGCTCCGGATATCCTCTCCGAAGCAGCCATGGAAAATCTTTCAGCCTCCACCGCTCATTGTCAGCGACCCTCAGAGAGCGATGAGCCTGTCGTTGATAATTTGGCGCCGCCACACGGAGATTAAGTGTGATCCCCCACTGCAAAGACGCCGCTGCGGATTTTTCAAGATCGACAGAATTTTTTTCCGGCGTCCCTGAGTTACTTCTTTGAAAAAAGGCTCACCAGATCAACAGCACCGCTGGTTCTGTTACCGAGATCAAGGCTGCCTTCAATCTCGCGCAGGTGGTCGGCCATAAGTTGGGCCGCCGCCTGTCCGTCGCGCGATTTAAAGGCGTGAAGGATTTCCTCGTGGTCGTCATCGCGGCAGTTCGTCACGCTGGGTGCGCCGAAAATGCCGATAATCAGCGATGTGCGCGTCACGAGTTCCTTCATCATCCGCAACATCACCGCATTCGATGCGATTTGAGCCAGAAGAATGTGAAATTGACCCGAAAGGCGAATGGCTTCGTTGCGGCTTTCGTGTTGATGGGCGTCGTGTTCCAACTTTAGATGCGTGGACAGATTGGCGATATCTGCGTCGGTCGCTCGTTCGACTGCCAGTCGCGCGATCGTCGGTTCCAGCGTTGAACGGGCTTCGAAAACCTCGCGGGCCTGTTTTGCCGTGGGCGAGGCAACATAAGCACCGCGATTGGTGCGCAGTTCCACCACTTCCCGGCTGGACAACAGCAAGAGCGACCGGCGGATCCGCATCCGGCCAACGCCAAAAGCTTCGCAGAGCGCTGATTCGGAAAGCTTGGTGCCTGGCGGCAATCGCTGTTCAACGACCGCCTCAAAAATACGCTCGACGATGTCTTCTTCGGCAATCTCGTCGCCAAGCGGGGTCTCATCGATTTGGTGCGGCACCGCTGGCATAAGAGAATAGACCACTTCGTTTGTGTGTTGTGTCGGATAGATAGCCAGCATTTGTCGCCGAGACAAGTTAACAAAGACGTCGACGATGTCACTAATTTATGTTAACATAATTGTTAACAATGTTGTCAGATGACTAAATCGCAGAACCCCGGACAGGGGCGCAACCCTTTCCACCCTTCTGGCTCACAGGGACTTTGCCACATGCTTCGACGTACCTTGATGAAAACCACCGCGCTTGCCGTCATTGCAAGTTTTGCCATACTTGGCATCGCATTTGCCGAAAACCCGGTTCTTAGAATCGGTTTCGTCGGCGTCACCTCGGGCCCGGCCGCTGCCTGGGGAACCTCAAATCAGCGCTCGATGGAAACCCGTGCTGCCTGGATCAATGAAACCGGCGGATATGACATCGGCGGCACGAAATACGATATCGAGATCGTTTCCTTTGACGACCAGAAAGATCCCAAGCGCGCAATCGCAGGGATGGAGCAAATGGCACAGGCCGACATCCATTATGTCGTCGGCCCGAACGTCGATGACGGTGCCGCTGCGGTACGTCCGGTAGCCGAACAGAACGGCATTATGTATTTCCCGTATGCGTTCCCCAAAGAGCTCTATACTGCGCCCGCCTCGAACGCGGTTCTCGGTATGGTCGCCAATTATCAGTCCGGCCCCGCGATTTACAAATACTTGATGGAAAACAACGGCGTGCAGAAAGTCGCATTCGTCGCAGGCAATGAATCCGACCCACTATCGCAGCGCGACAGCGGTGTTGCTGCTGCCAAGGAACTTGGGCTGGACGTTGTGTCGGATTCGGTGACCCATCAGGTCGATACCACCGATTTCACACCAGTCCTGTTGCCGGTGATTAAGACAGCGCCGGACCTTTTGGTGTTGTCTGGCGTGTCGCCCGCCAACGCACCACAGCTGATCCGCTCGGCCCGCGAATTGGGCTATATTGGGTTGATCTCGACCGAAACTGCGCAGGACGCCGCTGTGCTGCAAGAGGGCGCAGGCGAGCTGGCGAATGGCTTCATCTCGGTCGGTGGGGCATCCACACCAGAGTTGGCATCTGATGCAATGCGCGAGTTTGTTGATCGATATACTCAGATGTTCGGCGAATATAACGACGAGTCCAACACCAAATTTTACGCGCTGGAATACATCCTTGCCACCTGCGCTACCGAAACCTCCGGAGAGGCC
>JBBKXP010000051.1:0-5205 GCA_037969545.1 Paracoccaceae bacterium
GACGACGGCCGCCTGACGGCGGTGGCGATCGAGACCGGCGGCACCTGGGCGGGTGGGCTGACGCGCATCGCAGCGGGGCTCGAACCCGGCCAGACCGTGGTCACGGCGCCATTGCCGGAACTCACCGACGGCGACGCCGTCGAAATTGTCGGAGACTGACACCATGTTCCTGACCCGCATCAGCGTCAACGCCCCCGTCTTTGCGACCATGATCATGGTCGCGCTGATGGTGATCGGCGTCTATTCGTTCCAGCGTCTGTCCATCGAGCAACTGCCGGACGTCGATTTTCCGGTCGTCGCCGTGGTCGTCAGCTATCCGGGCGCATCGCCCGAGGCGGTCGAAAGCGATCTGGTCGAATCCATCGAGGAATCCGTCAACACGATCCCCGGCATCGACTATATCGAGAGCACGAGCCGGGCCGGCGAGGCGCTGGTGATCCTGTTCTTCGAGATGGACGTCGACAGCTCGACCGCGATGCAGGAGGTCCGCGACCGGCTGGGCACAATCGAGGCGGGTTTCCCCGAGAACGCCGGCGATGTCCTGCTGTTCAAGTTCGATCCCGCCGAATTGCCCGTGGTCTCGCTGGCGGTCTCGTCGGACACCATGTCGCTGCGCGATCTGACGGCGCTGACCGAGGACGTGATCGAACCGCGGCTGTCGTCCATTCAGGGCGTCGGCCGTGCCTCTGTCGTCGGCGGCATCCCCCGCCAGTTGAACGTGCTGGTCGATCCCGATCGCCTCACCGCCTTTGGCGTCGGCGTGGCCGAAGTGACGGCGGCGCTGGGACAGGAGAACCAGGACCTGCCCGCGGGCTCGATCACCCAGGGGCTTGAGGTGCAGTCGATCCAGGTCGAGGGACGGATCGAGCAAGCCGTCGATTTTCTCGACATCATCATCGCCCGCCGGGCGGGTCAGCCAGTGCGCCTGAGCGACGTCGCCACGCTGGTCGATGGCGAGGCCGAGGCGGACAGCCTTGCCCTGCTGAACGGCAACCGGGCGCTGGCAGTCGATATCGTCAAGACCCAAGGCGCCAATACCGTCGGCGTGGCCGAAGAAATCCGCCATGCCGTCGACGAACTGATGTCCGACATCCTGCCCGAGGGCGTCATTGTCGAGATCGTTCGCGACAATGCCGTGCCCGTCGAGGAAAGCTATCACGGGGTGCAGAACATGATGATCGAGGGGGCGCTGCTGGCGGTGTTGATCGTGTTCCTTTTCCTGAACTCATGGCGCTCGAAGGTCATCACCGGTCTGACGCTGCCGATCTCGGTCATTGGCACGATGACGGTGCTTTTCTTTCTTGGCTTCACCCTCAACATCATGACGCTGCTCGCCCTTTCACTCGCCATTGGCCTGTTGATCGACGACGCCATCGTGGTGCGCGAGAACATCATGCGCCACCTGCACATGGGCAAGTCGCACCGGCAGGCGGCGCTGGACGGCACCAACGAGATCGGCCTTGCGGTGCTGGCCACTACGCTGTCCATCGTCGCGGTGTTCCTGCCGGTGGCCTTCATGGAAGGCATCATCGGCAAATTCTTTCTCCAGTTCGGCGTCACCGTCTCGGTCTCGGTGCTGATCTCGCTGTTCGTCGCCTTCACTCTCGACCCGATGTTGTCGTCGGTCTGGTATGATCCGGCGGGCGATCCTGACGCGAAACGCAATTTCTTCGGGCGCTTCATTGGTCGCTTCGGCGCGTTCTTTGACTGGCTGGGGGTGAAATACCGCGGCCTGCTGCGGTGGTGCCTGCAACACCGGATCACCACGCTCGCCGTGGCGCTTGGCGTCTTTATCGGCAGCTTCTTCATCGTGCCGCTGGTCGGGGTCGAGTTTGCCCCCGCAGTCGACAACAGCGAGTTTCAGGTCTCTATCGAGACACCCGTCGGGTCGTCTCTGGAATACACCGCACTCAAGGTGCGCCAGGCCGATACGCTGCTGCGCGGGTTCGAGGAGGTTGACGGCACCTATGCGACGATCAACGGCGCGGGGTCCGATGGCGGCGAAAACAGTGCGGTCATCGCGGTGTCGATGCTTGGACCGTCCGAGCGGGTCCGCAGTCCGCAGGACATGACCCTGCCGGTACGTCAGGCGCTTGCACGCATCCCGGGCATCGCGGTGACGGTGGGAGCGGCGGGCGGCCTCGGTGGCGTCGCGGCGCCGATCTCGATCAATCTTTACGGCGACAACCTCGACGTGCTCGGCCCGATGGCAAACCGGCTGGTGCGCGCCCTGCAGGGCATCGACGGGGTCGTGGACGTGGAATCGAGCCTTGACGCGGCGCAACCCGTCCTCGGCATCCGCATCAACCGCGACGCGGCGAGCGACCTTGGCGTGTCACTGCAGCAGATCGGCGCCACGTTGCGGCCGATGCTCGGTGGTCAGGACGTGTCGGACTGGACCTCGCCCGACGGGCGCAGTTTCACCGTCACCGTCCGTCTGCCCGAGGACATGCGCGACGACATCGAGGTGCTGCGCTCGTTGCCCGTGGCGCAGAGCGGCGCCACCGGGTCGAGCGGCATGGTCCGCCTTGATCAGGTGGCCGACATCGTGCAGTCATTCGGTCCGTCCGAGATCAAGCGACGGGATCTGTCGCGGCAGGTGGTGGTCACGGCGAACGTGTCGGGCGTCACGCTCGGCGACGTGATGCCACAGGTGCAGGCGGCGATGGACGCCCTCGACGTGCCGACGGGCTATCGCATCTCGACTGGCGGCGACGCCGAGCAGCTCGCCGAGACAGCGGCGGCGGCGGCGGCGGCATTGGTTCTGGCGGTGATCTTCATCTACCTCGTGCTTGCCTCGCAATTCGGCAGTTTCCTGCAGCCGGTGGCGATCATGATCGCGCTGCCGCTGGCCCTCATCGGCGTGGTACTGGGACTGCTCGTGGGGGGATCGACGCTGAACATGTTCTCGATGATTGGCTTCATCATGCTGATGGGCCTCGTGGTCAAGAATGCGATCCTGCTGGTTGACAACGCCAACCAACATATGCGCGACGATGGGACGAACCTTTACGACGCACTGCTTGAGGCGGGGCAGACCCGGTTCCGGCCCATCATCATGACGACGTTGGCGATGATTTTCGGTATGCTGCCGCTGGCTCTTAACATCCACGAGGGCTCGGGGCAGAACGCGCCGATGGCGCATGCGGTGATTGGCGGGCTGATCTCGTCGACGATCCTGACGCTGGTCGTGGTGCCGGTCGTGCTGACCTATGTGGACAGCTTTGGCCGCCTCGTGGGCCGGCTGTTTCCCAACGGCCCCGACGCTGGCCATTCAGCCCCGACACCAGACAACGTGACAGCGATACCGGCCGAGCGCACCGCATGAGGCATCGACATGGTCCGGTTCAGATTTAGCATTATGTCTTCAGCGTCTCGATGGCAGCACGGGTCGACTTCAATACGGCCTTGTAGAAACCCGCATACTGGTTGAGGCGCTGCCGCGTATCGTCCCGGTCGGATCCGAGCAGAGCAATCGTATCGTCCACCTCGGTCTTGGACTTTTCGAGGCCGCTGACGATCGTCTCGAGCATGTCGGGGTAGGGGTTCTCGACCAGCTGGAAAAAATCCTGCCGCTGTCCCGCCTTTCCGACACGTTTGATGAGGCCACGTTCCTCAAGAATGCGTGTCGCCGTGCTGATACTGCCGCGGCTGACCAGTAGCTGTTCGGCCAGATCGCCGAACGATACGACCCCGCCGTCAAACAGGAATAACCCGAACACCCGGCCCGCAATCCGGGGCATCCCGTCGGTCTGGGTGATCAGGCCGATCTTCTCGATGAAATCTTCGCGGACAGAGTCAGGTGTCGTATCCTTCACGGCTGCGGTATCCTATCTGATGCACGTCCAGAGGCGGGATGCCCACTGCTTCGTTCTGATCGTATATTAGCATCTAAACGACGTGATTTTCAAGGCAATTTCCGAGTAATCCCCAACGATTCGCGTCTAGCAAAGGGCCATTTCGGCCTCTTTGAGTGGTAGGCCGCGAACATGGCAGTTGTCGAAGGCTACAACTACCTCACATCCACGGGTGTTCAGGACGCCAGCCAGTCTGTCGTGATCGACACAGTGACTTCTGACATGTCCAGGCGGGTCGACATCGTTGATTACCGATTGGGCACGGAAGGCGCGACGCTGGGTTCAGCCGCTGTCAACTCAGGTGCCAACGCAGATGTCCGCGTCAACCTGCGCCAAGCTATTCAGGGCGACGTCAAGGCCATGCATTACGATGACACCGGGTCGTCGGTCGCCGGGCCGCTGACACATATTGATGTCCTTGGCGATCCGCCGGGCCACTCACCAGCAGCCACTCCGCCATCCAGCGGGGTGGCTGTTTTGCGTCGGATGAGACAAGATCGAGGGGGTGCGCAACCGGAATGATGCGTCGTTCGCTGCAACCTGCGAGCCGCTGTGACGACACCAGGCGGTTGGATCGGTTCGGCGACCGGCATTCCAAGTGTGGCGCGCCGGGACTAATGATAACACCGCCGTCAGCGGCACGATCAGCCTGTCATCCGGTGGGCGTCCGCCCCGGAAAGCGAGATTTGAATGCGTCATCCACCTGCCATCGGTCTGCACCTCCTGCCCATACTCGTCGGCATCCTGTTCCTGGCTGCATCGCTCACACCATCGTTGATCCCGCGCGGATGGATCCTCCAAGGCGCGCTCGGGGGCCTTGTGATGGCACTGGGATATGCGGTTGGCCGGGCGGGCCTTGCGCTCTGGCGGTTGATGGAACTGCCAAAAGCCGGAGATAAGGTGCTGCGGGTCATCGGATGTTGCACCGCGGTGCCGGTGATCGGTCTTCTGTTGTGGTGCTTGTGGCGTGCGACAGATTGGCAGAATGGAATCCGCATGCGGATGGGGATGGACATCGTCGATACGACGAACACTGTGCGGATGCTCGCTCTGGCTCTGGCGGTGTTCGCGATCCTGATCCTGCTCGGATTCGCCGTGCAATGGCTTTTTGACCGTTTGCGGCGCTGGCTTTATCGCTTCATGCCCCACCGAACGGCGAATGTCGCGGGCCTGATCCTGACGGTTCTCTTGATCGTGACCGTCACGCGGGACGGGGTTCTGGATCGCATCATCGAGAGCCTCGAGACCTCCTATGCCCTGGCGCAGAATCTGTTCGACACAGCCCCGCCACCGCTCGACGGGACCGACGTGGCAGGCGGCCCCGGATCGCACGTCGACTGGCGGGCCA
>JBBKXP010000052.1:0-5089 GCA_037969545.1 Paracoccaceae bacterium
GCCACCGCCCTTGCCGCCGAGCTCGGAAACAGCGGCGCGCAGGATATCGACTGCCGATAGCCGCGCGGTCAGGTCGCCCGTGACGCCCGCCGCCACTGCCGCCTTGCCGTCTGCGTTCGCGATCAGCAGCACCGCGCCACTGCCAATCTGGCCCTTTATCTCGTCGATCAGCGCAGGCAGGTCTTTGCCGGTGACGCCCTGCATCACCTGCGCCTTGAACGCGATCCCGTTGATCTTCTTGGCTTCCAAAGGCACATTCGCCCCCCCGGACATCGCCAGTTCGCGGCGCAACTGTGCCACTTCGTTGGTCAGCGCCTTGCGTTCGTCGACCAACGATTTGACCCGCTCGGCCACTTCAGAAGCTGGCGATTTCAACGTGAGAGCCACCTGCGCGAGCCGCCAATCCTGTTCGCGCAGATAGTCGAGCGCCGCCTGCCCGGTCAGGGCCTCGATCCGCCTCACCCCGGCGCTTGAGGCTGCATCGCCCAAGGCGACAAAGGCCCCGATCTCGCCCAACCGACGCACATGGGTACCACCGCAAAGCTCCAGACTGTAGGTCTGCCCATCGGCCCCCTTGCCCGATCCCGTGGCGGTTCCCATCGACACCACGCGCACCTCGTCGCCGTATTTCTCGCCGAACAGGGCCTGTGCGCCAATGGCACGGGCGTCGTCGGGGGTCATGATGCGGGTGGCGACGGCGGTGTTCGCACGGATCTGGGCGTTTACCTCGGCCTCGATCCCTTTCAATTCATCCGCGCTCAGCGCCTTGTTGTGGCTAAAGTCGAACCGCAACCTGTCCGGAGCGTTCAGCGATCCCTTTTGCGCGATATGGTCGCCAAGCGCGTTGCGCAGCGCCTCGTTAAGCAGGTGGGTCGCCGAATGGTTCGCGCAGATGTGGCTGCGCCGGATGTGATCGACCGTCAATTCAGCCCCCTGCCCAACTTTCACTTCGCCATTCAACACTTTGGCCAGATGAACAAAAATCCCCCCGATCTTCTTGGTGTCGGTGATTTCAGCCACGCCGCTGGCGGTCTTCAACATGCCGGTATCGCCAACCTGACCGCCGGATTCAGCATAGAATGGCGACTGATTCAGGACGATTTGCACCGATGCATCCTTTGGCGCCACCTGCACCTCGCCTTCTGCACCAACAATCGCCAACACCTCGCCCTCAGCGACCTCGGTTTCGTATCCCAGAAAATCGGTGGTACCGTGTTGATCGGCAATGTCGAACCAGACGGCCGCATCTGCCGTCTCACCCGACCCTGCCCAGGCTGCCCGCGCCTTGGCCTTTTGTGCCGCCATCGCCGCATCGAACCCGGCAATATCCACTGCCCGGCCCTTTTCGCGCAAGGCGTCCTGGGTCAGGTCGAGCGGAAAACCGAAAGTGTCGTAAAGCTTGAACGCCGCCGCACCCGGCAGATCAACGCCATCGCCCAGCTTGCCCAGTTCATCGTCAAGCAAACGCAGCCCGCGATCCAGCGTTGTCTTGAACCGGGTTTCCTCTGCCTGCAGCGTCTCCACGATCAGCGCCTGCGCCTGTCCCAGTTCCGCGTAGGCCGCGCCCATCTGGCGGACCAGTTCAGGGACCAGCCGATACATCACCGGATCCTTGGCCCCCAACATATGCGCGTGGCGCATCGCCCGGCGCATGATCCGGCGCAGCACATAACTGCGCCCTTCATTGCCGGGTAGCACACCTTCGGCAATCAGGAACGAAGTTGCCCGCAAGTGATCGGCGATCACCCGGTGATGGATCTTTCCGGGACCATCGGGTTCGGTGCTGGTGGCGTGGGCCGAGGCTTCGATCAGGGCGCGCATCAGGTCGGTGTCATAGTTGTCGTGCTTGCCCTGCAGCAGCGCGCCGATCCGCTCCAGCCCCATACCGGTGTCGATCGACTGCATGTCGAGCGGTTTCAGCGTGCCATCGGCAAACTGTTCGTTCTGCATAAAGACGTTGTTCCAGATCTCGATGAACCGGTCGCCGTCCTCGTCAGCGCTTCCCGGCGGGCCGCCCCAGATGTGGTCGCCGTGGTCATAGAAAATTTCGGTGCAGGGTCCGCAGGGGCCAGTCGGCCCCATCTGCCAGAAATTGTCGTCGGTCGCGATGCGAATGATCCGCGATTCTGGTAGGCCGGCAATCTTCGACCAGAACTGCGCAGCTTCTTCATCGCTGTGATAGACCGTGACCAGCAGCTTGTCCTTGTTCAGGCCAAAATCCTTGGTCAGCAATTCCCAGGCAAACCCGATCGCCTGTTCCTTGAAATAATCACCAAAGCTGAAATTCCCCAGCATTTCAAAGAATGTATGATTCCGCGCCGTATAGCCGACATTGTCGAGGTCGTTATGTTTGCCGCCGGCGCGCACGCACTTCTGCGCCGATGTCGCACGGACGTAATCGCGGGTCTCGACCCCGGTAAACAGATTTTTGAACTGGACCATGCCCGAGTTGGTGAACATCAGCGTCGGATCATTACGCGGCACAAGCGGGCTGGACGCGACGGCCCGGTGATCGTTACGTTCAAAATAATTCAGAAAGGTCGAGCGAATATCGGCGAGGCGCATGGTTGGCTTTCCGGATGACGACAGCCCGGAAGGAATAGCCCCCTGAAAGCAAAGCGTCCAGCACGAACGAAAAGGGCCGAAGGCATTGCCCCCGACCCAAAAGTCCGTTCTGGACCCCGCTTTCAGCTTTCGATCATCGCATCGTCCGAATCTTCGCTGAACTCGGTGTCACTGCCACCGAAATCAAGGCCGTGGGCGCCGCGAATCTTGTCTTCGATTTCCAGCGCAACGGCCGGGTTCTCTTTCAGGAAAATCTTGGAATTCTCCCGCCCCTGACCGATCCGTTCGTCGCCATAGCTGAACCAGGCTCCCGACTTTTCAACGATCCCGGCCTTGACCCCGAGGTCGAGCAATTCGCCGGTCTTGGAAATGCCTTCACCGTACATGATATCGAATTCGACCTGTTTGAAAGGCGGTGCGACCTTGTTCTTGACCACCTTGACGCGGGTCGCGTTGCCGACAACCTCGTCACGGTCCTTGATCGCGCCGATCCGACGGATGTCGAGTCGGACAGACGAGTAGAATTTCAGCGCATTGCCCCCCGTCGTGGTTTCGGGCGAACCGAACATCACGCCGATCTTCATGCGGATCTGGTTGATGAAGATGACCGTGCAGTTGGTCCTGTGGATCGACCCGGTCAGCTTGCGCATGGCTTGACTCATCAGGCGGGCATGGACACCGACCGAGCTGTCACCCATGTCGCCCTCAAGTTCCGATTTCGGGGTGAGCGCCGCCACCGAGTCGATGACGATCATGCTGACGGCACCCGAGCGCACCAGTGTATCGACGATTTCCAGCGCCTGTTCGCCGGTATCGGGCTGCGAAATCAGTAGCTCGTCCAGATTGACACCCAGCTTTTTAGCATATTGCGGGTCCAGCGCGTGTTCGGCATCGACAAAGGCGCAAACGCCCCCTTTTTTCTGTTCTTCGGCCAGACAATGCAGTGTCAACGTCGTCTTGCCCGACGATTCCGGCCCGTAAACTTCGACAATCCGGCCTTTCGGGATACCGCCGATCCCGAGCGCGATGTCGAGACCTAGCGACCCGGTCGAGGTCGATTCGATGTCTTTCAGCGCGTTTTCGCCGCCCAGCCGCATGATCGACCCCTTGCCGAACTGCCGTTCGATCTGGGCCAGCGCGCTGTCCAGCGCCTTTTGTTTCTCGGCGGATTTCTTGTCGTTCATGCTGATCAGTTCTGCGAGTGCCATGTTTCCGGTTCCTTATTCCACACCCATCAGAGGGCGGCAATTGCTGCTTCTTGTTCGCCTTGTGTTCTCATGACTAATGAGATCAAAAGCAGAACATTTCAAGTTAAATCTCACAACGCCATCTTTTTATCGGAATGGTTACGGAATAGTTTACGTCGACTGGGCGGGGTCGAAATAAGAGTGGGGCGTGAACCAATGCTTGTTTTCTGGAAAGAGAAACTTGTGCTGTTCGCGATCCCAAAGACCGGGACGACGGCACTCGAGGGCGCTTTGGCCCCCGCCGCGTCAATGGTGCTGCGCGATCCGACCGACCTCAAGCATGCCAATTATTATCGCTATCAGCGGTTTCTGGTGCCGCTATTCAAGCGACTGGGCCAGCCCGACATGGAAACCATCGCCGTGATCCGCCATCCGGTTGACCGACTGGGCAGCTGGTATCGCTATCGCAGCCGCGATGATCTTGCGGGACATCCCAACAGCACCAGGGGGCTGACGTTTGACCAGTTCGTGACGGAATACCTCAAAGGCAAACCAGCCCCTTATGCAGCCTTGGGCAGTCAGGCCAGATTTCTGGACGACAGTGACGGAAACATGGCGATCACCCATTTGTTTCGTTACGAGGCCCTGCCGAAACTGGTGACGGTTCTGGAACAGCGCCTGAACCGCAAGATCGTTCTGCCCGAGGTCAACGTGTCGCCAAAAATGGACCTGAGCCTCGATCCCGACGTCGAGGGTCGTCTGCGGCGCAAGCATGCCGACGAATTCGCACTGTGGGAGACGGCGATCAGCTAACGGTCGCAGCCTCGATCTCCGCCGCCTTTTTCTCAACTTGTTCGACGATGTGATCGACCATCTTGTCGTTGGACAGCTTATGGCTTTGCCTGCCCGCCAGATAGACCATTCCCGACCCGGCGCCGCCGCCGGTAAACCCGACATCGGTCATCAGGGCCTCGCCGGGGCCATTCACCACGCAACCGATGATCGACAGCGACATCGGCGTCTTAATGTGTTCCAGCCGCCTTTCCAACGCCTCGACGGTGCGGATCACATCGAACCCCTGCCGCGCACAACTGGGGCAGGAAATGATGTTGACGCCACGATGCCGCAGCCCAAGTGATTTCAGAATTTCAAAGCCGACCTTGACCTCTTGCACCGGATCGGCCGACAGGCTGACCCGGATGGTGTCGCCGATCCCGGCCCAGAGCAGCGACCCCATCCCGATGGCCGATTTGATGGTGCCGGATGTCAGCCCGCCCGCCTCGGTGATGCCCAAATGAATCGGGGCATCTGTTGCCTCGGCCAGTTGCTGATAGGCC
>JBBKXP010000053.1:0-12112 GCA_037969545.1 Paracoccaceae bacterium
TCAGGAACTAGGCTATGCCAACACCAGCCTGCGCGACATCGCCGCCAAAAGCGACATGTCGCTGGGCATCCTGCATTACTATTTCGAAGACCGATCCGATCTGATCATCTACTGCGTCCAAATCTACAAACGCGATTTCGTCGACGGCATCATGTCGGCATTGGATGGGGCAATCGGGCGCGCGGCGGTGATCGACACATTGTCCAGCGCGCTCGCACTGTCCATCGCCAAGGAAGCAAAGACACACCGCCTTTGGTACGACATCCGCAATCAGGCACTGTTCGATGCTACCTTCCGACCCGTCACGACAGAGATAGAAGCGATGCTGATCACCATCGTATCGGCTGCGTTTGCCCAGTCTGGCGGCGCCGCGCCACCGATGATCGATATTCAATACGCGCTTCTGGATGGTGTGTTCCGCTATCTGCTGCAGGACCAGTTGAACGGGTCCAGATACAACGCCAGCGCAATCAAGAAGATTTTCGGATCGGTCCTGGAGCAGGTTCTGTGACGGCAGATCTGTGTTCGCGACATCGCGTATCTTTGACTATATGCGACATCGCGAAAGGATTTTCTTTCTTTAGACGGTGCCAGCGTCGCCCAGAAATATCTGTGTGAAGGGCGCTGCAAGGACCTCTCCCAGTTTGGGGACAAGTGCGGCAATTTCCTGAGTTGTCATGTGGACGTCTGCGGCGGCCTTGTCGGTCCAGCGCTCGAAGGTCATGAACCGGCCCGGCTCTGCCTGGACCTCCATCAGTTTGTATTCGAGGCATCCCGGCTCTTGTGCGGAAGCCTCAGCGAATGGCACAAGCAGATCGCGTAGTGCGTCTGCCTTGTCCGGTTGCGCCACGGCTTCTGCAATAACGTAGTATTCCCCGTCCGTGTGGGCGCCAGCGACAGCTCTGGACCCCCACGTCGCGATCACTGTTCCTGCGGCCACGCCCTGCAGAAGGCGGCGTCGGTCTGGATTGTTCATGGAGTTCTCCCTGTTTTCCTACCCGGCAAGACTAGCAGGTAAGCCGTCGTTCAGCTTGAAAATAATTCATCTGTGCATCTGCACACGCCGCCGGATCCGACTGCAGCGGCTACAATGATTGCGCCACCGATCAGATGGATGGCCCCGAAAAACCAGCGATTTCCCCGTGCGGCGCGATAAAGGTGTGCGTGACTGGTCCGGTTCGGACATCGTTGTGGCGACTTGCGGCAGCGACGCCCTTGGTGGCATCAAACGATGTGCTTTGTCCGGGCCGCGCTGATGCGCATCAGCCAGTCCGCGACTTCGGTCCGCCCATCAAAGGCCGGGTGCTTTCGCGGGGTCAGCAGGTAATAGCCGTGATCGGTGCGCACCTGCGTGTGGCCAAGCGGACGGACGAGTTTGCCCGACTCGATCAAATGATCGACGAGATGACCCCAGCCCAGCGCCACGCCGACGCCGTCTACCGCCGCATGAATTGACAGCGGGTAGGTATTGAACAGCGTGGTGCGTTCGATCCTGCGGGTCGGCGCATCGACATGGTCCAGCCAGACCTGCCAGTTCATCCATTCGGTGTGCTGGCTCAACACCTCGATCAGCGGCGCGGCGGCCAGGTTGCGGATATCGCCGATGCCGGAGTTCTGCGAAAGGAAATCGGGCGAACAGACTGGAAAGATGGTTTCGCCAAAGACCAGTTGGCTGTCGTATCCCTTCCAGTCGCCGTCGCCCCGCAGGATCGCCAGATCGACGGTTTCGGCCAGACACTCCTTGTCGACGTCCGAGGCGATCAGCATGATGCTGATATGCGGATTGGCCAGTCGGAAATCGTGCAGTCGGGGGGACAGCCAAAGCGCCGCGACCGAATTCGTCGCCGCCAGAATGACCGGGCGGTTGAGACCGATTTTCAAAGTATCGTCCGCCGCCTCGCGCAGCCGCTCGAGGGCCGGAACGATTCGGGCCAGAAAATCGCGCCCGGATTGAGTGAGTTCGATCGACCTGTGGCCGCGGGCGAAAAAGGCGACGCCGAAATGCTGTTCCAGCAGGCGCACCTTGCGACTGATCGCGGTTTCGCTGATGTTCATCTGCCGCGCCGCGCCGGCAAAGCTGGCATGTTGCGCTGCCGCCTCGAAGGCCAGCAGATAATCCAGTGGCGGCATCGGCCTGCGCGGCGCGCGACCAACCGGTTTGGACTTGGGACTGCGACTCACGGCGGTGGACCTCGATCAGAAATATGCGATGCACGACTCACCTTGCCGAATCCTAGGCCCTGCATGCAACCTTGGCATCAAAAATTAGAGGCATAGACCCGCATAATTCTACGCAGGCTTTCCCGGCGAATTTGGCATGATCGCGGTCTAACCGCGCCGGAAGTGCGCGAACACAGACAGCAACTCAACCTCAGGGAGTCAATATGAAACTTGTAAAATTCGTTTCGATCACCGCGATCGTGGCTGCAACTGCCAGCGTCGCCCACGCCGAGGACAGTTCCGATCCGATCATTGTGCCAATCCACAACTGGTCAAGTCAGATCGTGATGAGTCACGTGATCGGCAAGATTTTCGAAACCATTGGTGACAACGTCGAATATGTTACCACCGACAGTCAGGCGGTCTATGAATCCGTCCGTCTGGGCGATGTGACCTTTGAACCCGAAGTCTGGGAAGGCGCCTTTGGCGCGTCATTCCGGGCGGCGATGGACAAGGGCGGCATCGTCGATGTCGCGACGCACGACGCGGTCACGCGCGAAGACTGGTGGTATCCGCTCTGGACCAAGGAGGCCTGCCCTGGCCTGCCCGATTGGGAGGCCCTGAACGCCTGTGCGGCCCTGTTCGAGACGCCGGAAACCGGCGACACCGGGCGGTTTCTGGGCGGGCCGGTGGACTGGCTCAAGCATGACGCTGAAAAGGTCGAAGCCCTCGGGATGAACTTTACCGTGGTCAACGCCGGCTCTGCCGCTGCGATCTGGGCCGAATTGGGCGCTGCGGAAGCCAACAAGACTCCGATCGTGGTGTTCAACTGGACCCCGAACTTTGCCGAAGCCGTCTGGCCGGGCGAGTTCGTCAACTTTCCCGAGTGGGTCGACGGTTGCGACACCGATCCGTCGGTCGGTCCCAATCCTGACGTGACTTTTGACTGCGGCAACCCCGCCAACGGTTACCTCAAGATCGCCGCCTGGGACGGGATGGAGGAAAAGTGGCCGTCTGCCTTTGCTGTGCTGCAGCAGGTCAACTTTACCAATCCGCAAATCGCCGAGATGGCGAAATTCGTCGATATCGACGATATGGAACCGGAAGACGCCGCGCAGGTATGGCTGGACGCCAACGAAGCCGTGTGGAAGCCTTGGACCGAGTGATCGGACCCAAGGTATGAAACGCCCCGGAGGGATCACTCTCTCCGGGGTCAGCCCACAGGAAGGTCTATCGATGTCTGCTGCCGAAACCGTCATCTCGTGCCGCAATGTCTGGAAACTGTTCGGCAACAAGCCCGAGAATTACGTCAAGTCGGCCAAGGGCAAGAGTTTCGACGAGATCCGCAAGGACGGCTATATTGCGGCGGTGCGCGATGTATCGGTCGACCTCAGCCGTGGCGAACTTCTGGTCATCATGGGCCTGTCGGGGTCGGGAAAATCGACGCTGGTGCGCTGCATGTCACGCCTGATCGACATCACGGACGGCGCGATCGATGTCGATGGCAAGGATCTGATGTCGCTCGGCACGCGGGAGCTGATCGAACTGCGCCGCCGCAAGATGGGCATGGTATTTCAGAGTTTCGGGCTGTTGCCGCATCGCAGCGTACTGGATAATGTGGCCTTTCCGCTGGAAATGCGCGGGCAGGACCGGCACGAACGGCGCGAACGGGCGATGGCCGTCATCAAGCTGGTCGGCCTCGAGGGCCGCGAGAGCTATTTCCCGCGCGAATTGTCAGGTGGCCAGCAACAGCGCGTCGGCATTGCCCGAAGCCTCGCCATCGAACCCGATATCTGGTTTCTGGACGAACCGTTCTCCGCCCTCGACCCGCTGATCCGGCGCGAGATGCAGGACGAATTCCTGCGTCTGCGCGAACTATTGGGTAAATCCATCGTGTTCATCACCCACGATTTCGACGAGGCCCTGCGGCTGGCCGACCGGATCGCGATCATGAAGGACGGGGCCATCGAACAATGCGACACGCCTGACAGGATCGTGCTGAAACCGGCTACGGAATACGTCGCCAAATTCACCGAGAACGTCGAGAAATCGCGCGTCGTCCATGCCCGCGGCCTGACCGAGCCGATCAACGGTCATGAGGTTGGCGGCCCCCCTGTCGCGGCCGCGGCGACAGTGCTGCAACTGGCACGCCAACTGGTCAATGAACCGCGCGAATATCTTCCGGTTGCCGACAAGAGCGGCAAGATCATCGGCGCGATGAACCGGCAGGCGGCGCTCGATATTCTGCTCGGCGGGACGCAATGACGACCGCGGCAATCACCACCCGGCGCGGAGTAACGCGGTCGGCCGTGCCCGGCGTGGCGGCTATCCTGCTGTCGCTCGCGGTGCTGATCGCGATTGTCCGTCCCTTGCTGCCCGACGCTCTGATCCGGGTTCCTGACTGGGCGGTGCTGCCCTATGACGTCTGGCTGCAAGGGCTGTTCGATTTCATCAAGGACGATCTGGGGTTGATCCATCTCACCCGCGGCATCGCATCGGTGCTGGAGTGGTTCCTCAATATCACTGCCAACCTGCTTTACGGCAAGAACCGGTTTCCCCACCTTGGGCCAATCCCTTGGACCGCGATTGCGGCGGTGGCGGCGGTGGTGGGTTACGCCCTTGGCAAATGGCGACTGGCCCTGCTGGCGGGGGGCACGTTCGTCTGGGTTGCCCTGATCGGTCAATGGACATTGGCAATGGAAACGCTGTCGGTGATTGCCGTCGCCGTGCCGGTGGCGTTTTTTCTGGGTCTGACGCTTGGCATCCTCGCGTGGAAATCGCCCCGTTTTGAGAAGGCGCTGCTGCCTACCCTCGCGGTACTGCAGACCTTGCCGTTCTTTACCTACCTTCTGCCGGCAGTGATCTTTTTCAAGGTTGGGCCGACGGCGGGCTGTGTCGCCACGATCATTTATGCGATTCCACCAATGGTGCTGATGACGACCCTAGGCCTGAAGAAGGTATCGCCGGAAGTCATCGAGGCCGGGCAGATGAGCGGTTCGACACGCTGGCAAATGCTGCGCCATGTCTATGTCCCGGCCGCGCGAACCGAAATCCTGGTCGGCGTCAATCAGGTCATCATGCTGTCGCTGGCAATGGTCGTGCTGACCGCGTTCATCGGGATGCCAGGGCTGGGGGCCAAGCTGCTGTCGTTGATGAATTCGCTGAAGCTGGGGCGCAGCGTTGAAATCGGGATCACCATCGTGCTGATCGCGGTGATGCTTGACCGGCTGTCAAAGGCCTGGGTCGTCAAGCAACCCCAACATCACGACCGCGGCACGCCTTGGTGGGTGCGTCACCAACTGCTGTTGATCGGCACCGGGTTGTTTGTCAGCTGCATCATGGTGGCGCAATTCGTGCAGGTCGCCGATCACATCAAGCGCGATCAAGACCTGTCGATGGGGTCCGAGATCGACACCGTGATCCGTGCCGCGCTGGCCAACCAAACCGTCGATGGCATCACGACGGCGATGCGCGGGTTCCTGATCACCTCGGTCCTGATCCCGTTTCGTGATGCTCTGCTTTGGCTGCCAACGGCGTCGGTTATCCTGGCTGTCGCGGCGGCGGGCTATGCGGTGGGAGGCCGGCGGTCGGCCGTGCTGGTCGCGGTCCTGTTCGGCGTTCTGGCGGTGACCGGCTGGTGGGACCGGTCGATGATCACCCTATACGCTGTGGTGTCAGCAGTCGTCATCGCGGCGCTGATCGGTCTGCCTTTGGGCATCCTCGCGGCGCGCAACACTAAATGGTCTGACCCGATCTTGCTGGTCTGCGACACGGCGCAGACGTTCCCCAGTTTCATCTATCTGATCCCGGCAATCATGCTTTTCGGCGTCAACGACGTGTCGGTGATCTTTGCGATCTTCATTTTCGCCACCGTGCCGCTGATGCGCTACACCATCGAAGGCATCCGCGCCGTCCCCGAAGAATTGATCGAAGCCGCCGACATGTCGGGCGCGACCCGCAGCCAGAAACTGTGGAAGGTGCAAATCCCGCTGGCCCTGCCGACCATGGCGATCGGCTTTAACCAGGCGATCATGTTCGCCTTTTTCATGGTCATCATCGCCGCCTTTATCGGCACGCAAGACCTTGGGCAGGAATTGCAGAAGACGCTTGCCGGCAATCAGTTGGGCAAGAACTTTGTCCTTGGTATCTGTGTCGCCGTCATGGCGTTGACCTTCGATCACATCATCAAGACATGGGCGGCGGCACGTCAAAAGGCGCTGGGAGTCTGATCGGGCATGGGCAGACTGCACGCGACCCGGCGCATTACCCGGATCGACACCGCCGCCTTTGTCCCGATCGACCGTTTCGGCGGGGTCGATGGGACGATGACCTGGCACAACATATCCTATGATCCGCAAACCGGGCGCGGCAGTTATCTGATGCTGATGGCGCCCGGTGCCAGCAGCCGTCCGCATCGCCATATTGGCGCCGAAGAATTTCTCGTGATCGAGGGCGAGTTGGTCGATTTCGACGGGCAGGTCTATCGCGCCGGCGATTTCGTCCGGCTGGAGCCGGACACCGCCCACACGTCGCTATCGCCGACTGGCTGCAAACTGCTGGTCACGCAGTGGGGCCACACGGAACCTGTCGGCATCGATCAATTGGAGTTCCTGAAATGAACCAAACGCAGGTCTTTGAAAAACCCTTTGAACGCGCTGGCGTCATTGTACCCGGCCTGCCAGTGCTGCCGCCCGGCGTTGAACGGCATCCGGTGCCGGGGGGCGGCAGCCGGGCCGTGCCGATTTACAAGGGGGACGAGATCACCCTGCAGGACCGTGAAGGTCTGCAACCCGTCGAGATGGTGTTTTTCGCGCATGACGGGCGGTCCGACGCGGGCATGATCGGGGCGCAGGGCGGGCGCGATCCCAAGGGGCTCAAGGACTCGTTGCTGCGCGATCCGTCGGGGCGCAAGGTTGTCGCCGCTTTGGCCAAGGCGGGTTTCGATCTGGGCCGCGCTGACGGAACGCTGGTTTTTGATCAGGGCTCGCGCGCCGGGGACTATGCGAGCTTTGCCGCGACCTGCGGCGGGCTGTTGATCGTTTGCGCCGCCGGTGGTCCGATGGAACCGCAGGAGCACTGGGCGCCGACCGACATCACGCTGTATATCCGCCGCCTGACCCTGCCCACCGGCAAGGATCAACTGGCGGCTCCCGATCCGCTGGCCGATCCGATGATCGACGTCAACATTCTGCCCGGTCAGGCCGTCCCCTACGAGGTGAAGGCGGGCGAATACATCCAGATCCTCGACGTCAGGGGCCGCGAGTGTTCGGATTTTCAGGCGTTTTCGCTGCGTGCTTTGGACAAGGGTCTGGAACGCGAGATCGATCCGACGACCACCCGGTCGCTGATGGGGTCGCTGTATCCCAAGCCGGGGATGCAGGCGAAATACTTCTCGGCCGATCAGGAACCGCTGATCGAGATCGTGCAGGATACCATCGGGCGTCACGACACATTCGGGCTGTCCTGCACCGCGCGGTATTACGAAGATCTGGGCTATCCGGGTCACATCAACTGCTCGGACAACATGAACGTGGCGCTCGCGAAATACGGGATCAGACCGCGTGCGGGCTGGCCTGCGATCAACTACTTCTTCAACACGCTGCTCGACGATACGCACGCCATCGGCATGGACGAGCCCTGGTCGCGTCCAGGCGATTTCGTGCTGCTGCGCGCCCTGACCGATCTGGTCTGCGTGTCCACCGCCTGTCCCTGCGACGTTGACCCCGCGAACGGCTGGAACCCGACCGATATCCAGTTGCGCACCTATGCGAAATCCGAAGATTTCAAGCGCTCGATAGGCTGGCGCAAAACCCCGGGGGCTGATTTGGAAGAAACGAAAAAAACCGGGTTCCACGATTGCTTTGCCCGGCACACCCGCAACTTTGTCGAATACAACGGCTATTGGTTGCCCGGCGAAATGACCAATCACGGCGCGATTGCCGAATATTGGGCGGCCCGCGAAAAAGCCGTGGTGATGGACCTTTCACCCTTGCGCAAATACGAAGTGACCGGACCTGACGCCGAGGCATTGTTGCAACTCTGTGTCACCCGCGACATGAAAAAGCTGCCGGTGGGCGGTATCGTCTATACCGCGATGTGTTACGACCACGGCGGGATGATCGACGACGGCACGGTGTTCCGTCTGGGCGACACGAACTTTCGCTGGATCGGCGGCAACGACCAGTCCGGGCTGTGGCTGCGCAAACAGGCAACCGAACGCGAGCTTAACGCCTGGGTGCGGGCATCGACGGACCATCACTGCAACATCGCGGTGCAGGGGCCGCTGTCGCGCGACATCCTGAAACAGGTTATATGGACCCCGCCAGCGCAGGCCACGGTCGAGGAACTGGGCTGGTTCCGCCTGACGATCGGCCGCCTGCACGGGTTCGATGGCCCAGCCGTCGTCGTCAGTCGCACTGGGTATTCCGGCGAATTGGGCTACGAGGTGTTCTGTCACCCCAAAGACGCCGAACAGGTGTTCGATGCGATCTGGGCGGTGGGGGATCCGATGGGGATGATCCCGCTGGGCCTCAAGGCGCTGGATATGCTGCGCATCGAAAGCGGGCTGATCTTTGCCGGCTCAGAATTCGACGACCAGACCGACCCGATGGAGGCGGGGATCGGTTTTGCGGTGCCGCTCAAGGGCAAAACGGACGATTTCATCGGTCGTTCGGCACTTGAGGCGCGCAAGGCCAATCCGCAGAAAAAACTTGTCGGTCTGGACCTTGCCGGGGGCACCGTGCCATCGCCGGGCGACTGCGTCCACTTTGGCAAGCCGCAGATCGGCATCGTCACCTCGGCTGTGAAGTCGCCGATTTTGGGCAAGGTGATCGCCCTGGCGCGGGTCGATGTGAGCCACGCCGCACCGGGCACAGCGCTTGAAATCGGGCGGCTCGACGGGGATCAGAAAAGGCTGTTGGCGACGGTCGTGCCGTTCCCGCATTTTGACCCGGCCAAGGAACGGGTCAAGGGCAACTATCAGAGCGAATGATCGCACCGGCCCCGGCGCGTCCGAGGGCGGGACCGAAATGACGTTTCAGGAATATGCCCGTCAATGAACGCAAAGATTCCCTTTGGCGTCGCCCATGTCCCGGTGCTGGGCACCCAGGTAACGCGTGACTTTGCCTTTTGGCGGCCGGATCAGTTCACCTTGCTGGCGTTCGGCGCGGTGCCTGTCTTTGACGACCTTCCCACGGTGGCATAGCCCCGAAAGGCAAACACCCGAAAAGAGGCTGAGATTTGAATGGGATCACGGAAGAAATACCAGAATAAGCCAGATCGCCTGATCGGACCTACCGTCGCGCCAGCGCCAGCCAGCGTGCGGCGACGCGGTAGACAAATGGCGTCAACCTCGTCCTCTCGTAGGCATCCGCCGCCATCCGGATCGCCGTGGCCTGGGTCGGATAGCTGTGGATCACCTTGGCCAGCGCGCTCAGCCCCATGCCCGACCCGATCGCCAGCGAGATGCCGTTGATCAACTCGCCCGCGTGCCGTGCCACGACCGTCGCGCCCAGAATGCGGTCGGTGTTCTGCCGCACATGCAGCTTGACGAACCCTTCATCCTTGCCATCGGTCACCGCCCGGTCGACGTCATGCATCAGGATGGTGAAAGTTCGCACCGGCATATTTGCTTGCCGCGCGTCGAAGGGATAGAGCCCGACATGGGCGATTTCAGGATCGGTGAAGGTGCACCAGGGGATCACCAGCCGGCTCAACCGCTGGCGCCCGAAGAACAGCGCGTTGCGCAGTGCGATCCGCGCCGTAGCCTCGGCTGTGTGGGTGAATCTGTGCGTCAGGCAGACATCGCCCGCCGCATAGATTTTCCGGTTGGTCGTGCGCATGAAGTCATCGACGGAAATCCCGTCCGCATCCACTTTGACGCCGGCCACAGCCAGATCAAGGCCGTCAAGGTTGGGGGCGCGGCCTATCCCGGTCAGGATCTCGTCGGCGCTGACCGTGGTGATGCCGGCCTCGCGCAGCAGATCGGCCTCTTTGCGGCCATTCTTGACCCGCACCGCGACCACTTTCGAGTTCAGATGGATTTCGACCCCGTCGCGCGCCAGCGACTCTGACAGGATCTGTGCGGCGTCGCGTTCCTCGCGCGGCAGGAACATCGGGTCGTCCTGCGCCAGTATCACGCGCGATCCAAATCGACAGAAAGCCTGCGCCATCTCGCACCCCAGAGGCCCGCCGCCGATCACCAGCAGGCTGTCCGGGCGATGCGTCAGATCAAAGACCGTCTCGTTCGAGAGATACCCGGCTTCGGTCAATCCGTCGATGTCAGGCAGCTTTGGGCGGGCACCGGTCGCAATCAGCGCCTTGGCAAAGCGCAATTCCGCGCCCGCCACATCTACCCGGTCCGGGCCGGTGAACCGGGCCTGTCCAAAGAACACGTCAATGCCCTCGGCGGCCAGACGATGCACCGAATCCATCTCGCCGATGCGCGCGCGCAACTGCCGCATCCGCTGCATCGCCAGGTTGAAATCCACCTCGATTTCCGGTGGTGGTGCCACCCCGAAATGCAGCGCATTGCGCATGTCCGCATAAAGCGTGGAGGACCGGATCAAAGTCTTCGACGGCACGCAACCGACATTCAGGCAATCACCGCCGACCAGATGCCGCTCGATCAGGGCCACCTTCGCACCAAAGGCTGCAGCGCCCCGCGCCGCGACCAGCCCTGCCGGCCCGGCGCCGATGACCACAAGGTTGTAACGGTCTGCCGGAGCGGGATTGCGCCAGTCCTGCGGTCGGACACTGCGCAACAGGTCGGCGTCGTGACGACCGACGGGAAATCCCCCTGGCATGACCGGGTCACGCAACATTCCGCTTGCCCTCCCGCGCCAACCAGCCGCCAGCGAACCCGACCTGCCGCAATCCGCTGCGGATATGCGGGTTTGCGCGCATCAGTTCCCAGATCATCCCGCTGCGGTGATTTTCGATCATCATCGTGGCGATGCCCTGATCGAGGCCATAGAACCCGTCCGAAATCCAGCCGTCCGCCCCGTAGCCCCTTCGCCCGGCAAGCGTCGGGTTGAACCCACTGGGCAGGCGCAGCGTCGGTGCGACCGTCGGATAGCGTTGCATCAGATGCCGCAGCGCCGACAGCGACAGGTCGGGGGCGAAGGGCAATGAGGCAGGCCAGGACCAGGGCGCGATGGTCCCGTCATCGGGCCCGAACGGTGCGCCCCGCGCCGCGTAGCCGCGAAAGCTGTGCCGCTGGCCCGCGATCGACGCGCGGAAACCGCCTGGCCCGTCACCCGCCGACAAGCCCCAAAGGTCTTCGCCATACCCCTTGAACCCAAGCGGATTGCGGCGTGCGTATTCGCGTTGCAAAAGCGTCGCGCGGCGGCTGTTCTCGAAGTAGTCCGACTGTTTCTCGCGCATGAAGTCGTCACGGATCCCGGCAAAGTCGATCCAGGCATGCGAGAATTGGTGCATGAACAAGGGACCGCCGTAAAGCACGTCGAAGCCGTAGATGTTCTCCCACTGATAGGTCGCCTCCCAGCCATCATAGCAGCTGTCCGAAATCGCATGATCGGGCAAGGCGGCGGCCAGCACATAAAGCACCGTCGCCTCGTTGTAACCGTCCCAGCCGTAATGCAGAAAGCCGCTTCTGGGCCGCCATCCCTGCCGCAAGGTCGCCTTGCTACCCTGCGCCCAGGCCCAGTCCACCCGGCGAAACAACGCCTCGGCCAGATCGCGGATTTCGACCTCGTCCGCACGGTCGAAATAGCTGCCTGCAACCAGAACGCCCGCCAGCAGCAGGCCGGTGTCGACCATGGACAGCTCGCAGCGCCAGACCCGCCGGCCGTTTTGCATGTCCAGAAAGTGGTAATAAAAGCCCCGGTGCCCGGTCGCGTCCTCGTCTTTGCTCTGCACACTGCCGTCAAAGAACCGCAGCGCGGCCAGCGTCAATGTCGCGGCGCGTTCCCGGCTGATCCAGCCCCGCTCC
>JBBKXP010000054.1:0-2582 GCA_037969545.1 Paracoccaceae bacterium
TGAAAGCGTTGGAAAAGGCGCACGGCCCCCGTTTTGCCCCCGACGCAGGCTGGCAGAAGATTGGCTGACGCGCCCCAGACGTTCACCGACGCGGATACGATGGCGCGGGCCATTTTCGAGCGGACGCAGGGCGTGATCCGGCTTGCCCTGCCGCTTGGCCTTGGCAAACCTGTGACACTGGTCAACGCCCTGACCCGGGCCGCCGTTGCGGACCCGACGCTGAAACTGTCGATCTTTACCGCGCTGACCCTGCAGCGACCCGACCCCGGATCGGATATCGAGAAACGTTTTCTCGGCCCGGCGATGAATCGCCTGTTCGGGCGTTATCCGGGCCTGCTCTATGCCGAAATGATGCACGGCGCGGGGTTGCCCGACAACATCACGGTCTCTGAATTCTTCTTTCAGGCCGGCACGTGGCTTGGCAACGACTACGCCCAGCGGCACTATATTTCCGCCAACTACACCCACGCCCGCGACGTTCTGATTGCGCAGAAACCGAACGTGCTGTCGCAGCTTCTGGTGCGTGAAGACTCCAAGTTCAGCCTGTCGTGCAACACAGACATTTCCGCCGACCTGTTTGCGATGCGGCGCGATGGCGACATGGATTTCGTGGCCGTCGGCGAAATCAACGATGCCCTGCCTTTCATGGGCGGCCCTGCGACGATTGATGCGGACGAAGTGGCGATGCTGCTGGAACCGGCAGAACAGTTCGAGCTTTTCTCGGCGGTGCGCCGTCCGGTGTCGGATGTCCAGCACGCGATCGGGTTGCATGTGTCGCGGCAGATTGTGGATGGCGGCACCGTTCAGATCGGCATCGGGGCGATCGGCGATGCCATCGCCAATGCCCTGATCCTGCGTGAGAATGGACAGCTTGACGATATCTGGGACGCAGCGCCTTTCCCCTTGTCCGGTGATGGCACGGCCCGCTTTGCCATCGGGCTTTATGCCGTGACGGAAATGCTCGTCGGGGGATTGCTGGCCCTGTTCGAGGCCGGGATCGTGCGCCGCGAGGTGGACGGGGCCGCGATCCATGCCGGGTTCTTTGTCGACGCCCGCGACATGTATGAACGCCTGCGCGCGATGGCCCCCGACAAACGGGCCAGGATCGCGATGATGCCGGTCAGTTACACCAACGCGCTTTACGGCGATGAAGATGCCAAACGCGCAGCACGCACGCAGGCGCGTTTCATGAACGCCGCGATGCAGGTCAGCCTGCTGGGCGATGCGATGTCGGACGCCGCCATTCCCGGTCAGGTGGTCAGCGGCGTCGGCGGGCAGGTCAACTTTTTCGAACAGGCCTTCGCGCTAAAGGACGGCCGCGCCATCCTGACCTTGCCCGCGACGCGCCGGTCGGGCGGCAAGGTTACGTCAAACATCGTCTGGCAGCTCCCGCTGACCACGGTGCCGCGGCACATGCGCGATATCGTGGTGACGGAATACGGCGTCGCCGACCTGCGCGGACAGACCGACGCCGAGGTGATCAAGCGGCTGCTTGCCATTTCGGACAGCCGGTTTCAAAACGGCTTGCTGGAAAAGGCCAAGGACGCGGGCAAGATCAGACGCGACTACGGCCTGCCCGACGCGCATCGGCAGAATTCTCCCGCTCGGCTGCACGGGTGGCTGAAACCCTACCGTGCGCGGCTGCTGCCGGATTTCCCGCTCGGCACCGATTTCAACGACATCGAACGGGTGCTGCTGCCTGCGTTGGTCACGCTGTCGCAGGCTGCGGCAGATAAAACCGAATTGGCGGGCCTGCTGTGGGCCTCGCTCGCCGCGACGGCACACCCACAAGAGGTCGCGGCGATGGAACGCATGGGTTTTGACGGCCGCCCGTCGCTGCTCGCGCCGCTGCAGGCGCGTGCGCTGCGCGGGGCCCTGCGCAAATCGATCCACTGACGTCAGGGATGTGACGGGCGCCATCGTCGTCGGCGGGTCGCAAGATTTCACATCATCGTCGCACAGCCACCCCTGCGTCCTCAAGCTGTTCGCGATCCGGCAGATCGCGCAGGGTCTCCAGCCCGAAGGCGACCAGAAACGCCGTCGTGGTCACGAACGTATAGGGCGCACCGCGGCGCGGACTGCGGGGCCCGGTGGCGATCAGATCGTGCGCATGCAACCGTCCGATCAGGTCGCGGCTGATCGCCTTGCCAAAGATGTCCTTGAGCCCGTCGCGGGTGACAGGCTGGTGCCAGGCGATGGCGGCAAGGACCGCGACATCGAAGGCGTTCAGGTCCAGAACCTGCCCACCGACATCCGCCGCTGCCCGGATTGACGCGGCATAGGCCGGCCGGGTCCGCAGCATCCAGCCATCAGCGACGCGAACGACCTCATAGGGCCGGTCCGCCAGATCGGCGTTCAAATCCTCGATCAGCAGATCGACCGCGGCCTCCGGCCCGACGACGCGGCCTAGTGCCTCGCGGCTGACCGGCGCGGCACTGGCGAACAGCACCGCCTCGATCCGGCGCATCCATTCCCGCCAGCGCAGGTCCGCTGACAGATCGTCCAACGCGCGATCAAGACCGGGTTCGGCCATGTCAGAGCCCGTAAAGGCGGAAGGTGTCGCGCCCTGTCAGCTCGCGCAC
>JBBKXP010000055.1:0-5964 GCA_037969545.1 Paracoccaceae bacterium
GGCCAGGGCCGCCAGCAGTGCCCGTTCAACCACCAGGGCAAGCGGCACACCCGGCGCACTGGGGCGGGGCAATTCGACGACGGCAAGCGTGTCGATGGGGGCACCAAGATCATCCTCGATGGCAAAAGCCAGCATTTGCGGCCGCGCTCTGGCGGGGCCTTTGGGCAGCGAAACGGCGCGGAGCGTTGTGTGTTCGGCCGCAAGCAGAGGCGGGGCATCGCCCCGGCCCGGGCGGAGTGCAGCAAGATGCGCCAATAGAGTGGCCGACGGTGCGGGAACTGCAACCTGCGCATCCGTTTCCCGTCTTTCGGTCGGGGGCGGCAGATCCAATTCTTCAGACAGCATAGCGGGCGACCCGGAGGCCCCTGTTGTCACGCTATCCTCTTGTTTCATCACGAATATTTTCCTTTACCATTCCTCTTGCTATCGCGTTACATTACAGAAATAACGCGGCGCGAAGGGTTTTAGTTTCATGGTCAGCAGAATTGATGCGACGATACGCATCCCGTGCGACCGTCAGTCATCGGTCGCATTGGCATCGGTCGCACTGGCATCGGTCGCACTGGAGCGGCGGCGCACCATCAAGCGGCGAATCACACATCGGCAGGGCGATGCGGGCGTGACGCTGATCGAGATGATGGTCGTCCTTGTCATTATTGCCGTCGTCGCCGCGATTATCGTGCCCAATGTTATCGGCCGCCCCGACGAGGCGCGCGTCGCCGTCGCGCGGACCGACATTCGCGCCATCGGCTCGGCCCTTGAGCTGTACCGGCTCGACAACCAGACCTACCCCACGACCGAACAGGGCCTTGCTGCCCTCGCCACCCGGCCCACAGCCCCACCAGAGCCGTCCAATTGGGCCGCGGGCGGCTATCTGTCGTCGGCACCGACGGACCCGTGGGGCAACCCCTATCTTTACCGCTCGCCGGGCGAGACCGGGAATTTTGACCTTGTGACGCTGGGCGCAGATGGCGCACCGGGTGGCGACGGAACTGCGGCGGATATCCAGCATGGCGAAGACAGATGACAAACCCGTCGCCCCAGAGGTTCGGTGCCGTACCGCGACCGCATGATGCGGGCGTGACCCTTGTTGAAATCCTTGTGGTGCTGGTTCTGATCGGGGTGATGGCGGGGGCAATCGGCCTGTCGCTGGGCAACGCCGGCAAAGGTGATGTGGCCGACCGCGAGGCGCGCCTGCTGGCCGCGCGATTGACCCGCGCCGCTGACGAGGCGCTTTTGACGGGCGAGCCGATGGCCGTTGTCTGGGCCGAGGACCGTTACCGCGTCGCGCGGTTTCACGAGGGCCAATGGGTCGCGTTCGATGTCCCGCAACTGGCCGCCGAACATGTCCTGCCCCGCAATCTGCGTCTGGCAGGCGCCGGGACCGACGGCGCCGAAGGCAGCTTTACCGTCGGGCCCGATTTGCTGCCCGATGGTGGTTCCGCGCTGCGCCTTGGTCTGCGGGCCGATGGTGGCAAGGGCATTGCGGTGGTGTTTGACGGGGCCACCGCACGGCTGGAGGGCGACACATGACCGTGGTGGCGATGCCGTCCCGTGCACCCGATGGCGGGTTCACACTGATCGAAGCGTTGGTTGCGATGGCCGTGCTGGCGCTTGGCTCGGTGTCGCTTTTGACGGCAACCGAAGGTCATACCGCTCGCATTTCCGCACTGACCGACAGGATGGCTGCACGCTGGGCCGCCGAGGCGCGACTGACCGACTTGCGGCTTGGTCTGACTGCGCCCGCCAAAACGCAGATGCTGGGCCGCGATTGGATCGTCGGTCAGGACATCGGCGAAACGACCGACCCCGATCTGGTCCGCGTTACCGTCAACGTCAGCCCTGATGCCACGCCCGACAGCCCGGTTGTCACGCTGACCGGTTATGTAGCCCGCACCGATCTGGCGGAGGACCTATGAGAGCCGCTGTCTCGCATCGTTCAGCGGAGGAAAGATGACCCCGCCGCGCGGCCTCCGGCCACTTTCGGTGCTGGTGATGCTGGCGGCACTTGGCTCGGTCGGCTGGGCCGCGGCACCCATGTTCTGGCATCTTGCGGGCGAGGACACCATTGTGCCGCCCGCGGCACCCGCACTTGCACCCGTCGCCACCGAAGCACCGCCCTTGCCGGACGTCGGACCGATCCTCGCCCTTGCGCCGTTCGGTGCGGCGCCGGTTGCAAACCCCGAAACGGCTGCGGCGCAAACCACGCTCGATCTCACCCTATTAGGCGTCATCGTCCGCGACGACCCCAGCGCGTCGCGCGCCCTTGTCGATGACGCGGGCCGCGACGGTTATTACCGCACCGGCGACGAAATACGGGCTGGCGTGCGACTGACAGATGTCCTGTCCAACCATGTCGTGCTGGATGTGCAGGGCAAGACGGAACTGTTGTACTTTCCCGACAGCGGCCCTGCCGTCGTCGAGATGCCGACAACGCCCGAGGGCGTGGACGCGCTGCTCGCCGCTCTGCAACGCGACTATGTGCCGCCGGTCGACCGCACGCGTGCGCCCCCCGAAACGACGCAGGACTATATTGCCCTGTGGCGTGAACGCATCATCGCCAACCCCGCTCAGGTGCTGGACCAGATTGGCTTGGTTGCGACGGAGAACGGCTATAGGGTCGCCGAACAACATGACAGCGGGGTCGCACTCGCGGGACTAAGGGCAGGTGATCTGGTGCGCACGGTTAACGGGCAGCCGGTCGGAGATGTGGATCAGGATCGTCGTTTTTTCGACGAGGTCGCAGCCTCAGGTCTGGCACGGCTTGAGATCGAGCGGGACGGCGAAACGATCGTATTGTCCTTTCCGCTAGAATGAGGAAAGTAAGCAGATGAGAAACCTTTTCAAGGCGTTGGCACTCGTCGCCCTCCTCGCTCCGGCGGCTGCTGGAGCCCAGGAAACCTTTGTGATCAACCTGCGCAGCGCCGAGATTTCCGCCTTGGCCGAACAGGTTTCCGACATCACCGGGCGCACGCTCGTCCTCGATCCTGCGGTTTCTGGCGAAGTGACGGTTGTCTCGACAGAGGCGCTGGATTCCGAAGGGGTCTGGGCCCTGTTTCAGTCGATTCTGCGGGTCCGGGGTTATGTGGCGGTGCAGTCGGGCACCATCTGGCAGGTCGTCCCCGAGGCACAGGCGCGCACGCTGGCAGGACCGACGGGCGATGCACCCGGCGCACCCGGCGAGCAGGATATCGTGACCGAGATGATGCGCCTGACGCGTCTTCCGTCGTCAGAAGCGGTGCGCGTGTTGCGTCCGCTTATTGCCGATTCAGGCTATATCGAGGCCATCGCAGACCCCAATTCTATCATCATCAGCGACACCCGTGCAAATGTTGACAGGATCATGGCCATTGCCCGGACGTTCGACGGTGACCAGCGCGTCGAGTCCGTCGTGATCCGGTTTCGCACCGCCGATGCCACGACGGTCGGCAGTGCGATTCTTCAGGTGCTGGGCGAGGCGGGAACCGGCGCGCGCCTGTCGGTCGATGCGGGCTCCAACCTGCTGCTTGTGCGCGGAACGCCCGAGGACATTCAGGATATCCGCGAACTGGCCGATGCCCTCGACGTGGCGCCGCGCACCAATCCGCAGGAACAAATTTCAACCACCGTGTTTCGCCTGCAATTCGGCGACGCCGAAACCATCGCCGAGATCGTGCGCGGCACTGTAGGCGAAGCCACCGACATCACCAGCCCGGTCGCGGCCGACATTGGCGCGGCCGAACAGACCGCTGACGGCACATTCGTGCCGCTCGACCGGGTCGTGGTACCCAATGCCGTCGCCATTCAGGCCTCGTCGGACACCAATTCGATCTTGGTGCGCGGCACTGCGCGCCAATTGCAGGAGGTCGGCACGCTCATACACGCGCTTGATGTGCGGCGTCCTCAGGTCATGATCGAGGCGGCAATCGTCGAGGTTTCGGGCGACGTCGCAGAACGTCTCGGCGTGCAACTTGGTCTGGGCGATGCCGCAGTGCCCGGGCGCCTTGCCGCGACATCCTTTGGCAATGGCGGCATATCGTTGCAAAACGTGCTGGCTGCCGTTGGAACGCCCGCGTCAGCCGCCATTTCGACAGGCTTTACCATCGCCGGCGGAAACGATGATTTCGGCCTGCTCATTCAGGCGCTCAATCAATCCAGTCGGGCGCGCCTGCTGTCCACGCCGTCGATCACCACTCTGGACAACGAAGCCGCGACCATTGTGGTCGGCCAGAACGTGCCCTTCCGCACTGGCAGCTTTGCCACCGACGGCAATACTGCCACGCCCTTTACCACGATAGAACGGCGCGACGTGGGCATCACGATGAACGTGCTGCCGCGGATCACGGCAGGCGGTGTCGTCCAACTTACCATCGAGCAGGAAATTTCCAGCCTCGTGAACGGCACTGTCGAAGGCGCCGCCGATCTCGTGACCAACCGGCGCGTCATTAACACAACGGTTCTGGCCGACAATCGCGGCACCGTCGTTTTGGGCGGACTGATCACCGATGACCGACTGGACAGCGAAAACAAGGTGCCCGGCCTTGGCGACGTCCCGGTGCTGCGCGAACTGTTCCGCAGCCGCAACAATCGCCAAACCCAGCGTACGCTGTTTGTTTTCCTGCGCCCGACGATCCTGCGCGATAGCGACGACATTCGCGCCGCCTCGCAACAAAGGTTTCAGACTGTGCGCGAGGCAGACTCGACCGCGCTTCCCCGCACCGTGCTAGACCAAAGCGAAGTGCGCCGCCTGCCATTGGAAATCGAAGGGCTCTACTGAGCCATTCGACCCGTCGGTTTAATGATGCCACGTGGAATTCAGACCAGTGCGAGCAACCGATAGGTCAGCCAGCCAAAGCCGGCCAGCCCGCCAAGACTGCTGACAATCATCAGCAAGATCCGGCCTTTTGACATCATAACAAGAACCGGAAAAAGGACCAGAACCAATCCGACTTGTGCGACTTCGATACCGAAGTTGAAACCGAACATTGCCACCAGAAAGTCCTGACCGTTCAGGTGCAACACGTCCAGCGCAGACGCAAAGCCAAAGCCGTGGAACAGTCCGAAGAAAGCAGCGACTGCCGCACGCGGGGCGGGAATGAAGGGCCGGACGTTGTCAACCGCGGCGATGATGATCGACAGCGCGATCAGACACTCGATCAGGCTGGACGGCGGGCGCAACAGGGCCGTGACGCCCGCGATCAGGGTCAGGGCATGGGCCAGCGTGAATCCGGTCACGGCGGCAATGACGCTGCGAACAGCCAGTGTGGGGTTCTGCCGACCGATCACCACCGCAGGCATCATCAGCACAACCAGAAAGACGATGTGATCCGCGCCGCTCATCAGATGTTCGATTCCGGCCCAAAGGTAGCTGACAAAGGTCGTCCAGGGCCCGCCCGACACTGCCGTCAGGGTAATCTGCGGACTTGTCGCGCGCAGAACAGTGTTTGTGGACCCGGCACCATCCGGAACGGTCAAAAACATCCGGTGATCGGGATCAATATCCTGAAACACCTCTGACCGAAGGGTCAGGGGGGCGCCTGCCCCGGGGCATCGGGCGACAAAGGTCAGATCGAGGTAGTCGATGCCGCCGCTGCTGGACGCGCCGTCTTGCGCCAACTGCAGCGCACAGGGCCCACCTGCGTCCAGCATAATCCGCTGATCCAGATAGCTTGCAATGGCATCGCGCCGGTTCTCGACTTCGCCCCAGGTAATCTGACCATCCAGATCCTCGTCGATCCAGACCGCGACTTCGATATCGCGAAACGCCACCCGGAACTGCAGGGTCACTTCCGCCCCCTGACGGGTAACGGTCAGATAGGATCGTGTCGTTTCATGCGCTTGTGCGGCACCGGCACAGACCATTGACAGCAACAGGGCGCAGAGGATGCGGGTCATTCAGCCGCCTCGGCGGCAACCGGCGCGGGCCCGAAAGCCGGCACGACCACATGTTCGCGGCGCACCCATTCAAAAACCGGCGCGGCGGCG
>JBBKXP010000056.1:0-5199 GCA_037969545.1 Paracoccaceae bacterium
GGTCTGCACCTGTCCGCCGTTAGAAGACTATCTGGACGCTGCCGAGTGATTGTTTCAAAAAGGAAAACTTATGTCTGACATGCAAAAAAACTATATCGCAGGGACATGGGTTGCGGGCAGCGACGCCATCGAAAATCGCAATCCGTCGGACCTGTCCGATCTGGTGGGCATGTTCGCACAGGCGACTTCTGCGCAGTTGGACGATGCGATCTCCGCCGCCGGGCGGGCCCAACTGGAATGGGCGGGCTATGGGCTGGAGCGCAAGCAGGCCGTGCTGATGGCTATTGGCACCGAACTGATGGCGCGGGCGGGCGAGTTGGGCGAATTGCTGAGCCGCGAGGAAGGCAAACCGCTGGCTGAGGGCAAGGGCGAGGTGTTTCGCGCCGGACAGTTTTTCACCTATTACGCCGCCGAAGTGCTGCGCCAGATCGGTGATACCACGGTTTCCGTGCGTCCGGGGGTCGAGGTGCTGGTACACCGCGAACCCGTCGGCGTCGTTGCGATCATCAGCCCCTGGAATTTCCCGACCGCTACCGCATCATGGAAAATCGCCCCGGCGCTGGCCTTCGGCAACGCGGTGATCTGGAAACCGGCCAACCTGACGCCCGCGTCGGCGGTGGCGCTGAGCGAGATCATTTCACGACAGGATATCCCCAAGGGCCTGTTCAACCTCGTCATGGGAGCGGGGCGCGATGTCGGACAGCGTTTGGTCGAAAGTGCCGGCGTCAACGCGATTTCGTTTACCGGATCGGTCCCGGTCGGCAAGGGGATCGCGGCGGCGGCGGTGGCCAACCTGACCAAGGTGCAGATGGAAATGGGCAGCAAGAACGCGCTGGCGGTGATGGACGATGCCGACCTCGAGCTGGCGGTGACATGTGCGCTGGGCGGGGCGTTCGGCAGCACCGGGCAGAAATGCACGGCTTCATCGCGGATCGTGGTCACGGCAGGGATTCACGATGCTTTCGTGGATAAATTCGTTGCGGGGGCAAAGGCTTACAAGGTGGGACATGCACTGCAGGAAGGGACGCAGATCGGTCCGGTGGTGAGCGAGACGCAGTTGAATGAAAACCTCGCCTGGGTCGAAAAAGGCACCGCCGAGGGTGCCGAACTTGCCTGCGGCGGTGATCGTTTGAGCCGCGACACGGATGGTTATTACATGGCTCCCGGCGTGTTCCTGAACACCACGAACACAATGCAGATCAACCGGCAGGAGATGTTCGCGCCATTGGCCGCCGTCATCAAGGTTGCTGATTATGACGAGGCTTTGCAGGTCGTCAACGACACCAATTTCGGCCTGACCTCGGGCATCATGACGACCTCGCTGGCCAAGGCGACGCATTTTCGCCGCAACGCCCGCACCGGTTGCGTCATGGTCAACCTGGCGACGGCGGGCACCGATTATCACGTGCCGTTCGGCGGACGCGGCGACAGTTCCTATGGCCCACGCGAACAGGGGGCCTATGCCGCCGAATTCTACACCACGGTCAAGACGGCCTATATCGCGTCCGGCAATCCGTGACATTCCGCATCGACAACCTGCAATTTGCCAACTGGTCCGAAAAGATTTTCCGGCAGATGCGGGAGGGCGGGCTGGACGCGGTGCATGTGACGATCACCTACCACGAGAATTTCCGCGAGACGGTGGCGCAATTGGAACGGTGGAACCGCTGGTTTGAAGCTTTCCCCGATTTGATTTTTCAGGGCCGGACCGGGGCCGATGTGCGGCTGGCGCGGGAAACCGGGCGCACGGCGATTTTCTTTGGCGCACAGAACCCCAGCCTGATCGAGGATGACATCGGGCTGGTCGAGATCGTGCACACGTTGGGTCTGCGGTTCATGCAGTTAAGCTATAACAATCAATCGCTTCTGGCGACCGGCTGTTACGAGGCCGAAGACCCCGGTATCACCCGCATGGGCCGTCAGGTGATCGCCGAGATGAACCGGGTCGGGCTGGTCGTGGACATGTCGCATTCCGCGGATCGCTCGACGTTGGAGGCGATCGAGATTTCATCGCGGCCGATCGCCATCACGCATGCGAACCCACATTGGTGGGCCCCGGCACTGCGCAACAAGTCCGACGAAGTGTTGCGCGCACTCGCACAATCGGGCGGGATGTTGGGGTTTTCGCTTTATCCGCATCACCTGAAGGGGAAATCCGCATGCACCTTGCAGGACTTCTGCGAGATGGTGGCACGGACGGCCGAGATGATCGGGACGGACCACCTCGGGATCGGGTCGGACCTTTGTCAGAATCAGCCTGACTCGGTCGTCGAATGGATGCGGGTCGGGCGCTGGACCAAGCAGGTCGATTTCGGCGAAGGGTCTGCCGCCGCCCCCGGCTTTCCACCGATGCCGGACTGGTATTGCGACAACCGGGATTTTGGAACGATCGAATCAGGACTTGTCGCGGTCGGTATGTCCGCGACCGAAGTGGCGGGGATCATGGGCGATAACTGGCAAGCATTCTATGATACCGGTTTTGGGCCCGCGGCATGACCGTGATCAGCCGTCGCCCTCCGGAACAGGTGATGCGGCTGGCCCGGATGGGGGCGTTTCATCAGCACCGGCTGTCGTTCATGCGGATCCTACTGCGGCGGATGAAGGCCGACGGCTGGACATTTCATTGTTCCAGCTTTGAATTTGATTCCAAGGGGGTAGGCTGTGGCCTTTATGTTGCGCAGGGGCCGGAAAGGGCATATTCGCTGGTCGCCTTCGGGCACGATCTGCCGCCCGATATGCGGTCGGACAGGGTTATCGCGACTGCATGGGATGCGACGTTCACGCTGTTCGACGGAATCCCGACAAAAGCCGATCTGGAACGTTTGAATCAGAATGTTCCGTTGCAAGAGGCCGGGCGGGTGACAGGTCGGGAATTGACAGTCAGCCGCGCCAACAGGTCGGTCCGGTTGTGGGATCATGTCGTGAGCCGCCTCGCCTCCGGGCAGCAACCAGAGGCGGGCATGCTGCGGGATGTCGGATATCTGATGCGCACAACGGCGGTCTATGGTTCGGGCAAACTTGGTGCGGCGGACCGCGAAGTGATCGCGGATCGCGCGGAATGCGCAGCGCCCTTTCAGATGGAAATGCTGACAGTTTTCCTGATCCGCAATTTTGTCGTGGAGTTGGCGGAACACATGGCGCGGGCCTTGGGTGGCAAAAAGGCTGTGCCGCTTGACCGGGCTTTGCGTCGCGGTCTGGGTATCGGCAATTCGACAGGATTGGGGATGGCGCCGTTCCTGATCAATCATCCGGTGTTGTTGAATAACTGGATCGCGGCACGCGAAGAGGCTTTGGCGGTGGTGCGGCGCTTGCCGAGTGCCAAGCAGGTGGATGTCGAATTTTTCTGCAGTCTGTTGGTGTGCGCGGCCAGAAACGTTGAAGAATGGCGGTCGGACCATCCGCTGCAGGTTGCAAAACTGCAAGAACTTCGGCGTGATGTCGGACGTTTGCAGTCGTACATCGAAAGTGTAGATCTGACGGCGCCTATGTCTTGGGACCGGCTGTATCACTGGGCCGAATTGACTTTAGATCTGGACGGGCAAGAGTTGCTTGTGTCGCTGATGTTGGAACCCTACGGCGAGCTGATCGACGGGTTTGCCAGTTGCATGAGCGCGGACGAGGGGGCGGCATTTGTCCTTGATGGCGCGATGCCGGTCGGGCAATTGCGGGCCGTATTGGCCGACGTCTACGGTTGGGCCCTGGCGCTGGATTGGGGCGCGCAGACGACGCAGGCGCGGGTCTGGTACGTGTCGGCAGAGAAACTCGAGCCGCGGCTTGGCGAGCGGTTTGCCGAGCCTTTGGCGGACTATGAACAACCGCTGTCGCCCGGGCGCGATGCGGCGCGCCTGTATGCCGATCTGGCAGACTGCGCCGACGAGATGCCCGTCGCCGAGGTGCTATTGTCGCATCCGGAACACCGCCACATGGTGCGGCGGGCGCAAATTGCGGACCGCTATCCCTACGCCGAAATCCGCGACAACACGATTTCGGCAGAGGTTCTGCCAATTGACATGCTGCGGGCGAAGTTGGCGTTTTTCGGGGCCCAGCATTTCGATCCGCGATCCGACCGATGGGTCAGGATCAACATGTTTCGCAATGCACCCTATCCTGATGAACTGGCCGGTGCCGATCCGGATGGCTGGGCCTATTCGACATGACATGGTCGCTGAACGAGGTCACCGCACTGGCCCGCAAAGCCGGGCGCGGGGCCGGGCAAAGCTGGGGGTTGGCCGAGGAAACCGGCAGGGTCGTCAACTGGCTGGCGGCGCGCGGCGTCATTGCCCCGACGCTGTTGGGCCGATTGCTTTTGCGGCAGGACGGCCTGGAACTCACTGCCCTCGCACCCCGGATCGAATCTGACGACTGGGTCAATGACGGGTGGCTGTGCCCGATCATCGCCGGGGCCACGCTCAGCGACCGGGCGGCGACGATTGGTCAACAGATCGTTTTTCACAACCTTGCCCAGCCTTTGTTGATCGCCCCGGCGACGGCGTCTGTGGCGCTGGTGCGGGGCGCGGTTCTGGGCCTTGACTGGGATGGCGGGGGCTTTGTGACCGATGGCCGCGACCTGTGGTTGCGCGGCCAAAAGGACCATGTCGACGTGGCGCGTCTGACCTTTGACGCGGTGCCGCAGGGCGCACCGCTTGCTTGTACTGCAAGGGTGCCGGTCGATGCCGAAACCACAGCCATCCTGAACACATTTGCCGGCCGCACCTACGCGCCGGCGACCGAGGAAAGCCGCCGCGCCGGGGCGGGCGGTGCTGACGCCGACTAGACCGCGCCGAGGATCAGGTCGCTGGCCTTTTCGCCGATCATGATCGCCGGGGCATTGGTGTTGCCTGACACGATTTCGGGCATGATGGCGCAGTCGGCGACGCGCAGCCCGGCAATGCCATGAACCCGCAGGGCAGAGTCAACCACGGCGTCGCGCCCGGCGCCCATCTTGCAGGTGCCGGTCGGGTGATAGATCGAGGCGGTGTTGCTGCGGGCCCAGTCCAGCGTCGCCTCATAATCGTTGATGTCGAGTGCGGGATCGGGGCGATATTCGCTGTTGATCTTGGACGTCAGCGGCGCGTGGCGGGCAATCCGACGGGCGATGTTGACCCCCGCGACAAGGGTGCGGCAATCGGTTTCGGTGGAAAGGTAGTTGGGGATGATTTTCGGGTATTGCCGCGCATCGGGTCCGGCCAGATGCAACTC
>JBBKXP010000057.1:0-6198 GCA_037969545.1 Paracoccaceae bacterium
GCCCCGCGCCACCGGGCAATTGCAGGTCGGACTGCAATCTGACGGGGGTCTTGGCCTGATGCAGATCGCAATGGCGGCGGACCGGGCCGGGGTGCTGCCACTGGGCGATATCATCGCCTTTGCGTTGTCGGGAGCACGTGTGACCATCGGCTGGCAGCCCAGGTGAGCCTCGGCTGGGGTGAGTGGCTGGTCAGTATCGCAGGCACGTCCGAAGGGGCGCGGCTGGCTACCGTTCTGGCGCTGGTTTCTGCCGTAGCGCATGCCGCGTTCGGGGCTTTGCAGAAGGGGCGACACGATCCGTGGCTGACACGCGGGGCGATTGACGGCTGGCTCGCAGTGATATCCGCCCCTGTCGCGTTTTTTGTCGTGCCGTGGCCGTCCGGGCAGACTGCGCTGATCCTTGCCGGAGCTCTGGTGATCCATTTCGGTTACAAGCTCACGATGGCGCTGGCTTACGACAAGGCCGCCTATACCGTTGTTTACCCAGTGGTGCGCGGCACCGGACCGATCGTCACGGTGATCGCCGCGACGCTGATCTTTCAGGAACACTTTACGGCGGTGCAATGGCTAGGCGTCGGCTGTTTATCCGGCAGTATCCTGCTGTTGGCGCTGCGCAACCTCAGCGAGGAAATCATCGACCCGCGATCTCTGCGTATCGGCCTTGGTTGGGCCCTGTTGGGTGGGCTTATGGTGGCGATCTACACCACCTACGATGCCTACGGCATCCGCCAGTCTCTTAATCCGTTCACGTTTCTCGCATGGTTCTTTTTCATCACCGCGCTTGATTTTCCGATCCTCGCGACTTGGCGTTACCGGCGAATGACCGACCGCCCGACGCTGACGCCGCTGATGCTGCGGGGCATCGCCGGGGCCTTCATTGCGTGGATCAGTTTCGGCGGGGTGATGCTGGCGACCCGGCTTGACAAGGTGGGCGAGGCGGCGGTGCTGCGTGAAACCTCGACCGTATTCGCGGCGCTGATCGGCTGGCTCGTGCTTGGCGAAAAGGTCGGGCCCCGCCGGGCGATCCTGATGTGCCTGATTGCCTTGGGGGCGGTCATCGTGGAAATTGGCGGGTGATCGGCGTGACAATTTCTGCCGGGCAATTCGCGTGGATCGCGATCCCATCAGGCCGGACGTTTTGCTGATATGAGGCAGGTCAGATTGCGGCCGATCAAATCCGCCGGAACTCTCAGACCGACCTGATAAATGTCGGGCATTCGTTTCTGCTCGGTCCGCATCTGCCGCATGCAGGTGTCGCCTCGGAACGCGATCTGGCGACAAGCAATATCCGCAAGACTTGTCGTTGCGCGATGCCCCGTCGCGGCGTTCTCGCTCCCAACCTGCTCGCAGTCGTGTTCAGGCATCCGGCAAAGGTCGACAGCCTGCATATTTGCACAGTCCGGTCTGGTCGGTCGTGTTCGACATGATCGCGGATGGGCTTGCAGGCGCTGGCCAGGCCGCTATCGTGGCGCGGGTCGTCGCCGACTAAATGGCGCTGATCGAAAAGCGGTTTTGCCGAATATTGCAACCCGATTGCCGGCATCCCATGTGGCGGCGGGTGGTAAACCTTGGGGACGGCGATGGTCATCGAATTTCTGGAACAGGCAAAAGCCAAATGAAACGATCCCGCATCAATGACATCATGGCCGAAGCCGGCGCGATGATCCGCCATTACGGCTTTGTCCTGCCGCCCTTCGCCTTCTGGACACCGGACCAGTTCCGGGCCAACCGGGCGATTGCCGAAAACGTCATCAGTGCCCGCTGTGGTTGGGACATCACCGATTACGGGGCGGGGCGCTATGACCAGATGGGGCTGTTCCTGTTCACCCTGCGCAACGGGCGGCTGGCCGACCTGCAGCGCGGCGGTGGCATGTGCTATGCGGAAAAGCTGCTGATTTCCAAGCAGGATCAGCTCTCGCCCATGCACACCCATGTGATCAAGGCCGAGGATATCATTAACCGGGGCGGCGCGACGCTGGTGATCGAACTTTACGGGTCGGACGATCAGGGTAAATTCTCTGCCGACGCGGGCGGGACAGTTTACTGCGACGGGATCCGGCGCGATTTTGGCCCCGGTGAAAAGCTGCGCCTTGCCCCGGGCGAAAGCGTCACCCTGATGCCCGGCGACTGGCACGCCTTCTGGGGCGATGGCGGCGACGTGTTGATCGGCGAGGTCAGCACGGTGAACGACGACGAGACCGACAACATCTTCCGCGAGCCCATCGGCCGCTTTGCCAACGTCGAAGAGGACGAGGCGCCGACGCATCTGCTGGTCAGCGATTATCGCAGCTGGTTGGGCTGACCGACCCCGCCAGCGTGATGACGGACCTGGCCAGGCCAACCGGTATCGTGCCCCCGGGACGACATGCGGCACCAATCGGGTTTATGCGGCGCCTGCACAATCGCTTGCCGAGGCGAGCGCGCTGACGCGGAAGCTGGGCTGCGAGGTGCAGATATTTGATGATGCGATCAAGGGCGAAGCACGGGATGTGGCCAAGGTTGCCGTCGCGATCGTCGGTCGCGACTGACTGGCCCGGACCCGCGCTGTGGGTATTTCGTCAGGTCAGGCGTTGACCACCAATGATTCCCACAGCCTTTCAACAGGATCGGCGATCAGGTCGTCACAAGGCCGACCCTAACAAACATCAACGATTTCAAGGCAATCGTTTGCGCGATGCCAAATTCAACGGGGTGATGTTCGCAAAGGTAATCGTCAAGAGTGCGTCCGCCGGTGCAATCCCGGACAGATCCAAGCGACTTCGTGAAAGTGACGACAAATACCATGTCGATAGCCAGCACTGATTGGCTGCGATCCCGATAAATTCATCCAATTCCTGCAAAAACCTATTTCCACCAACCTGACCGCGCACTAAGAGGACGGCCATGGCAGTCAAACCAATCAACCCGATCTTGAAACAGGTTCTTGAACTGGGCCCGACCCTGGCGTTTTTCCTGATCTACCTGCGGATCAGAGACAACACCTATACCCTTGGCGGGACAGAGTATTCCGGGTTCATCGTGGCGACGATCGTGTTCATTCCGGTCCTGCTGGTGGCGATGGCTGTACTTTGGATGCTGACTCGCAAATTGTCGCGGATGCAGATTTTCACCGCCTTCATGGTTATCTTTTTCGGCGGCCTGACGGCGTGGTTCAACAACGAGGCGTTCTTCAAGATGAAGACCACCATCGTCTACGGGATATTCGCGCTGATTCTGGGCATCGGGTTGCTGCAGGGGCGCAGCTATCTGCAATGGGTGATGGGTGAACTGCTGCCGATGGAGCCGAAGGGCTGGATGATTTTGACCCGTCGGTTGGCCACAATGTTTGCTGCAATGGCGGCGGCGAACGAAATCATCTGGCGCACGCAGTCGACTGATCTATGGGTCAAGCTGGAAACCTTTGCGTTTCCAGCGGCACTGTTCCTGTTCCTGTGGCTGCAGATCGTCGGCTTGCAAAAATACCTGATCGAAGAACCGAAATCCGACGCCTAGAGCGGGCAGGTTTGGGATTGAACCATCATCCGGCAGCCCGGTCGATGTTCCCTGTGACCAAACAACTGTCTCAAGTCAAAAGCGCACCGTTCAGGTCAACTCGCGGAAACCGACCGTCGTGCCGTAGGATCGGTGGCCGTTACCCTTGACATGGCGGGCGATCGCGATCTGGCGGGAATTCAGCGGAACCGTGAACGAAATCCCGGCCCGTTTGCCGCCAACCCAGCGCACCGTTCCATTTACCGTGCTGCACATGATCTGCAGCGTAACCTGTTGCCCGGTGTGCAGACCGATAACATTGCCCAGTCGACAGCCGGTTGAACTGACGTCAATGATCTGCGCCTCAATCGCGTGCCGGTCGGAACGAACACGGGTCGGATAGTCGGTCGGGTGGCGGGTAGGTCGGTAGCGCATGTCGAATCCTCGGGTCTGGCGTTCACCAAAACTAGGGTCAGCAGGCTTAATGCGGTGTTACGTCGGTGTCCAAAGGTGCCGACAAATTGATGTTAACCGGCACTAGCAGGTGCAGACAGGGCGCGGCGTTGGTGCGGTCTTGACCAACGGTCGTTGCTGGCGTAATTCGATTGGGTGGCGATTTGTTACCGGATTGCAGGCCACAATCGTCAATTCAGGCATGCCCGAAATGACGTGTAAACATACTGCTAAAAAGGGACAGGGCCTGCCCCGATACCTTTGCCGGTGTCGGGGCTTTTTGTTGGCCGAAAGGGGCAGACAATGGAAAAATGGTCGAAACGCACACGGGCAGTCCATGCCGGGACGCGGCGCAGCCAGTATGGCGAGGTTTCCGAGGCGATATTCCTGACCCAAGGGTTCGTCTATGACACTGCCGAGGCCGCCGAGGCCCGGTTCATCAAGGCCGGGGCCGACGAATTCATCTATGCCCGCTATGGCAACCCGACTGTGCGGATGTTCGAGGACCGGATTGCGGCGCTGGAAGGGGCCGAGGATGCGTTTGCCACGGCCAGCGGCATGGCGGCGGTCAATGGGGCGCTGGTGTCGATGCTGAAGGCGGGCGACCATGTAGTTTCGGCGCGAGCGCTGTTCGGGTCGTGTCTGTACATTCTTGAAGAAATCTTGACCCGGTTCGGCGTCGCTGTGACCTTTGTCGACGGCACCGATCTGGACCAATGGCGTGCGGCAATCCGACCGGAAACCTGCGCCGTGTTCTTCGAATCGGTGTCGAATCCGACGCTTGAGATCATTGATATTGCAGCCGTTTCGGCGCTGGCCCATGCGGTTGGTGCGTGTGTGATCGTCGACAATGTCTTTGCCACGCCGGTGTTTTCGGACGCCTTGTCGCAGGGCGCAGATGTCGTGGTCTATTCGGCGACCAAGCACATAGACGGGCAGGGTCGCGCGCTGGGCGGTGTGATCCTTGGCACCGAGGAGTTCATCCGCAAGACGGTCGAGCCGTACTTGAAACACACCGGCGCGGCGATGTCGCCGTTTACTGCCTGGGTGATGTTGAAGGGCCTCGAGACGATGGACCTGCGGGTCCGGGCGCAGGCAGCGGCGGCGCTGGATTTGGCGGCGCGGTTGCAGGGTCACGAAAAGCTGACGCAGGTGATTTATCCGGGGTTGGCGCAGCATGCGCAGCACGCGCTGGCGATGGCGCAGATGGGCAGTGGCGGGACGGTTCTGTCACTGGACGTGGGTAGTCAACCGGGCGCGTTCCGGATGTTGAACACGCTGGAGATCATCACGATTTCCAACAACCTCGGGGATGCAAAATCGATCATCACGCATCCTGCGACCACAACCCACCAGCGGTTGCCGGACGCACAAAAGGACGCGCTCGGGATCACACCGGGGCTGATCCGTCTGTCGGTCGGGCTGGAAGATGCGGGCGATCTGCTGGCGGATCTGCTACAAGCGCTGAACGCAGTCTGAGGCGCGTGCTATAGTCGGAAATTACCGGGCATACGCCGCGACACGACGGGCGTTTTTGCGCACTTGTCGCATGAGGGTCACAAAGATTGGATATTTTTCTGTCGCCGCCCATATAGTGGCGGGTATGACTGCCCAGAGGGGGCCACGCCGATGAATCATCACGCAATCGATCTTGACCGCGAGCCGACCCGGACCGAGGCAGCTGCAGCTTTGACGTTGTTGCGCCGCTGGGCCCGCGAAGTCACGCCAGACGAGGTCGCGACACTTGACCCCGCCGTTGCGCGGCTAATTCCCGAACAACAGTTGCCGAATTATCCCGCGATGGTGCGTGCATACCCGGAAGATTTCGTGGCCGACGAGGCCTACAAGGCGACGATGCCCGACCTGCAAAACGGTCCCGCGTCGCTGATCAAAGGGGCGCAGCAACAAATCCAGCATGTCGGGATCAGCAATTTCCGGTTGCCGATCCGGTTTCACACGCGTGAAAACGGCGATCTGTCGCTTGAAACCAGCGTCACCGGAACGGTTTCGCTTGAGGCCGAAAAAAAGGGCATCAACATGTCCCGGATCATGCGCACCTTCTACCAGCATGCCGAGGAGACCTTTAGTTTCGACGTGATCGCGCGAACGCTGGACGCCTATAAGGCAGATCTGGACAGCTTTGACGCCCGCATTCAGATGCGGTTTTCGTTTCCGATGAAGGTGCAGTCGCTGCGTTCAGGGTTGGCCGGATATCAATATTACGACATCGCGCTGGAACTGGTCGAACAGGGCGGCGTGCGCACGCAGATCATG
>JBBKXP010000058.1:0-3705 GCA_037969545.1 Paracoccaceae bacterium
ACCCGCGTGGTCGTCCTGACCGTGGATGCTCCACTTGGCAAAGCCGGGTCAGGACCAGAAGCGCACGCCTTCAACGCCCCGGATGCGCCCGGCAAAGACCGCATGGACACTCCCGAGCCCAACCCCTGGTCCGCGCCCTTTGGCGAGAATGTGGTGTTCGAACTGCTGCGCGCGCTGTTCGTGGGCGATGCCCGCGCTGTCATGAATATCGATGTCTATGACTTGCTGGAGCAAAATCATGGACCCAACGCTTTCGACAGGGCGGTTGCAGCGCCCGAAGGCTTGGTGACCCTGATTGGCGAGCGAATTTATCCGTGGTCAGTGCGTAAGGGCCGCGCTCCGGTTTTCGGCGACCACATTTGCCGCCGGTTTGATGGTGCCCCGGGAAATCCGCGTTGGTGCATTGCGCCGGCTTCTGCCCCGAAGAACACCGTCTGGCGGCTGGTTCGCATTGTCGGCGCCGAACCTGACGCCGCCGGGCCGATAACCTATCTGCGTTACATGGCGCTGCGCCATCCGACCGACAAAGTGTCCGAGATCGTCCCCAAATCCAGTCTGGTCGAAGACCCGGATCTGATTGAACGCGCCGCCAGCATATTCAAGCACAAGCCAGTGCGCGCGCCCGAAGAGTCAGCGCCCGAACCCGCCATTGCCCATAAACAAGCTCGTGTGGCGATTGTCACCACGATGAAAAACGAAGGGCCGTTTATTCTGGAGTGGCTGGCCTACCACCGCGCCATCGGGGTCACCGATTTTCTGGTCTACACCAACGACTGCACCGATGGCACCGACACGATGTTGCAGCTTCTTGACCGCCATGGCATCGTGCACCACCGCGAGAACCCTTTTAAAGGCACTGATTTGAAGCCGCAGCACGCCGCCCTTCAGGCCGCAGACGCGGAGCCGATAATTCAGAACGCCGACTGGGTTGTCTGCATGGATGTCGACGAATTCATCAACGTGAAGGCTGGTGCGGGTCACCTGAATGACCTTTTTGACGCGGTGGGCGACGCCAACATGATCTCGATGACCTGGCGGCTGTTCGGCAATTCTGATGTACATGCTTACGAAGACCAGTTCATCCTCGAGCAATTCACCAGCTGTGCGCCTGAACTGGCCCGAAAACCGCATCAGGCCTGGGGTTTCAAGACCCTGTTTCGTAATATTGGGCTGTTTCGCAAACTCGGTGTCCACCGACCGAAAGGTCTTAAACCGCAACTGCTTGACCAGATCAACTGGGTGAACGGGTCTGGCCGGCCCCTTCCGCAATCGATGTTCCGAAACGCCTGGCGGTCCACAGCAAGCACTTACGGATACGATCTGGTGTCGCTGAACCATTACGCGGTGCGGTCGGCCGAAAGCTTTCTGGTCAAGCGCGACCGCGGCCGGGTAAACCATGTCGAACGCGATCAGGGTCTGACCTACTGGTTTCGGATGAACAACAATGCGCAAACTGAGACCAGCATTCAACGCCGCATCGACGCCACGCAGTCGGCGTTTGATGCGCTGGGCGCACTTGACGGGGTCGCATCCGCGCATATCGCAAGCGTGGCAGCACATCGCGCAAAAATCGCTCAGCTTTTGTCAGGGTCGAACTATCAGGAATTCTACGACGAACTGACCAGCGAAAAGTTGCAGGCCTTGTCGCGCCTTCATGAACACTTCGGCCGCGATATATTCATGCAAGGCCCGGGATCGATACCGGATGCTGTCTGGCAAGACCCTATACCGCCAAATACTCTGGTCACCGTCAGCCACCTAGCATCAAAAGAGGCGACAAGCGACGAAGATGAACTGCCGCAGATGGTACGCCCGACCCGGCAACACCCTAGCCGGAACTGAGTTTGGCCAGTTTATAGGCTGTCAGTTGGTTGCGGCTAATGCCCGCGTGAATGCATTCGAACCCGGCGTTAGAATATGAAACCATATCCTTCTGAAACTGGTAGAACGCGTTCATATAAGGATTGTCATCCAGCTTGTTGCCCTGAACGGGGTTGGTGATCAGCAGGACGCTGCGCCGGGACAGTCGGACAAACTCGTCCACAACAACCATCCAGTCCAAAGGGTGGCAATAATGTTCAATCGCATCGAAACACATCACCGTGTCAAAGCTGCCACTTTCAAATGGGTATGGAGTTTGGCCAGCGTCAAACAGGCGTACATCAAGGCCAAGACTTTCGATGATTGGCTGATACAGCCAACTGTCAACCGTTCCGTCGCCCGCTAGCGTGCCATGATCATCCGTGATTTGGGTCAGATCCACACCGTTGATACGCCGAAGCCGGCTGTTGACCTCACTCTTGTCTGTCAGAAAATTTGGAAAGTCGTTACCGATCGGGCGATGTCCGAAGTGGCGCAATATCTCCAGCGTGGCGCCATGGGCACTCGACATCTCAAGTACGTCACGGGTCGGGGCATCACTGGACATGAGTTCAGGCATGTGCTGGATCAACAGCGCCCAGCTTCGGCGGATATTCTTGAACCGTAGCATGTATTTGCGCTGAATCATCGTCGCAAGTTTTTGAATGTCATCGTCCGACAACTCGTAAGCGGAGGAGAATTCTTCCGGCGGAAGGGAATCAAACGCCGCGAGGATTTCGTTTACCTCGGGCTGTTTCGGTTTCTTGTTTCCAAGAAATTCCGCGTAGAATCTGTCCCGCAGGCTGGTTAATTCGTTCTTGAATCCAGCATAGCCTTCACGATGACCCGTCGGAAAAAGGCGTTCGTGCTTGATCAGTTCGGCGTGGGATAAGCGCATTAGGGTCTGCTTTCGGCTTTGATTTTGGAATCTCGGCCTAGGCCTTTCGACGGATCACATACTGCTGACCCATCAACTCGAACTCCGCCTTGTCACCCAATTCAGCGACGATGGCCTGAACCGCTGTTTTGACCGGCGCGCCGGCCTCTTTGTTCCAGTAGAAGTCATCACCGGCAATCACGCCATCTGGTTTGACCTTTTGTAGGGCCAACCGTAGGTCGTTGCCGATAAACGGCTCGTTATGGTTGCCATCGATATAGACCCAATCCAGCGAGCCGTCCTTCATTTCGCCAAGCGCCGCGTCGGAAGTCGCACGGTGGATCACCACACGCGCGTCGCCCTTGAATTTGGCCTGAACATATTCGTGCATGTCGACAATGCGCTCGGCGTTCTGTTTGCGCCCAAATCCGGTATTGGAGAATTCCGGCATGTATTCCCAGGGGTCGATCAGGTGCAGGGTCTTTGGGTCGGTGATCGCCAGAATTTCTGAGCTGAACTTGCCCTCCCAGACACCGATTTCAGCGCACACACCGCCCTTGGGCATCCCCGCCAGCATCTTTTGCCGGGTCGTATCGCGTTTGGATTCCATTGCCTGCTCCCTTTGCTTTGCGCCTGCTGCGTGCGCCTGCCGCGTGGTACCACAAGGTGTCTAATCAGGGAAGTGCGTGACGCCGCGCCATTGATCAGTTGCGACAGGACAATGATGCAGCTAGTTTTGCGTAAAACAAATCCGGCGCTGAACGCCGGGCAGTCGGGCAACAGGACAGCGCAATGGCACTTCCGGTGATTGGCACTTTGTGGGTTGGCAATTCAGTAAGCTGGCTGGAACAGTTGTGCCTGAAATCCTTTCTGGATTGTGGGCACGAGGTTGTTGTCTATTCCTACGACAAGATCTCCGGCCTGCCAAAAGGCATCCGCACCGCGCCCGCGGACGATATCCTGCCTGC
>JBBKXP010000059.1:0-7866 GCA_037969545.1 Paracoccaceae bacterium
GGGCAGGACCCCGATGTGGCTGCCGATGCGCAATCCTATTTGCGGATCGCCGGTTGGGGCATTTTCCCGGCACTCGGCGCGGTCGTCATGCGGTCCTACCTCGGGGCGCTGCACCTGACGGCGGTGCAGTTCTGGGTGACGCTCGCCAGCCTGTTCATGAACGCGGGCATCAACTATGCGCTGATCTTCGGCAACTGGGGAGCACCCGAACTGGGGCTGCGCGGCGCGGCAATTGCCTCGGTCCTGGTGCAAATCGCGACGCTGGTCGTGCTGATGTTCTATGCCGACTGGCGTCTGCCCGCCTACAGACTGTTCCAGCGGATCTGGCGGGCCGACCCCGGTGCCCTGTGGTCGGTGTTCCGGTTGGGTCTGCCGATCGGGATGACATCCTTTGCCGAGACCGGCCTGTTCACCGCGACCGCCGTGATGATGGGCTGGATCGGCAAGATCGAACTGGCGGCGCACGGCATTGCCCTGCAATTGGCCGCCTTCACGTTCATGTTCCATGTCGGGATCAGTCAGGCCGCGACGATCCGCGCCGGCGCGGCGATGGGCCGACGCGACGAAACCGACCTGCGCCGCATCGCCAAGACGGCCACGGTGGTCTCCTTGGCATTCGGGGTGGCGGTGGTTGCGATTTTCCTGACCGTTCCCGCCGGGCTGGTGTCGCTGTTCATCGATCCCGCCGAACCCGCGCGGCCCACCCTGATCGCGATCGGCGTCACCCTTGTCTATGTCGCTGCCTTGTTCCAGTTCGTCGATGCGACCCAGATCATCGCCCTGTCCCTGTTGCGCGGGGTGCGCGACACCAACGTCCCGATGTGGCTTGCCGTGCTCAGCTATTGGGCCATCGGCATGCCGTGCAGTTATCTGCTGGGTTTCGTCGCGGGTTGGGGGGCTATCGGGATCTGGATGGGGCTGGTCAGCGGTCTTGGCGCCGCCGCCGTCCTGCTGATGTGGCGGTTCTGGGCCCGCTCGGTCAGGATCGGGGTTCCGGCCTGATCCGGGTCCGCAGATTGCGGACCAGTCGGGCGGCGCGCAGGATGGCGGTCAAACCGGTGCCGGTGATCAGAATCCAAAGTGTGCACCAAATCACCCAATCCGTGCCATGAAACAGCGGTGCAATCGCCGCAAGGACCGCGCCGCCACTGACGACAGCCATCCGTTGCGGCTTGGCCAGCGGACCGCCGAAATCCGCCTTCAGGCCCTCGGCGCGGCCAAGTTCGCGCAAATAGGCGGTGAGAACGGCCAGCAAGGCGGCAATCCAGCCCAGTATCGGCTGCCCCGCCGCCAGTCCGAGGCCGACCAGTATGCAGATGTCGGCGGCCCGGTCGGGCGCCTCGTTCCAGAACGGCCCGTCGGGGGCCTTTTGCCCCCCCTCGATCGCAACCATGCCGTCAATCAGGTTGCAGATCAGGCGCAACTGACAGTTAAGCGCCCCGATCAGCAGCAACACCCCGCCCAATACCGGGCCCGCCGTGGCCGAGGCCCAGAACGCCAGACCCGCCAGTGCCGCGAACCCGACTGATGCTTGGGAAATCTGGTTGGGCGTCACCGATGACGCCGCCAAACGCTTCGCCAATGCCCGCGCCCACCCCGAGGATCGGCTGGCAATCGGACGGCGGCTGAATTCGTCGGTCATTAGCGCCTCCAGCGGATCGCGGCATAGAACAGCGCATATAGTGTCGCCACCGTCACCGGGACAAAGATGGTCAGCCCGACTTCGGGCGTGCCGGCCAGACGATGCACGCCGCGCAGGATAGTGATTGACAGCGCATAGATCGTGACGCCGGGCAGGCCAATCGCGATGATGCCGCCGATCTCGCGCCAGCGGCGCATGACCGGCAGTTGCGCCATGACCCCCAGCATCCGGTCAATGATCGCCTTGAACAGCCCCGTCAGCAGCGCCGACATGGTACCCTGCACCAGACCCGCGACCAGTGGTGCGGGAATCGGATGGTCACGGTTGGCCCAGACCGCCCAGGTGCCCATCAAAAGAAACCCGACCGCCATATGGGTCAGCCGGTGACCCATCCAGCCGGTCATTGGCCGTTCCACAAGAACCGGACCAGATGAAAGAACAACGGCGCCGAAAACACCAGCGAATCCAGGCGGTCCATCACCCCGCCATGCCCAGGCACCAGATGCCCCCAATCCTTGATCCCCTTGTCGCGCTTGACCGCCGACATGACGAGGCCACCAAAGAATCCCATCAGCGTCACGACCAGCGCCATGCCCAGGGCCTGAAACGGCGTGAATGGCGTCGCCCAGAACAGCGCCATGCCCAGCAGCGACGCGCTGGCCACGCCCCCCGCAAAACCCTCGACCGTTTTCGACGACGACAGGCGCGGTGCGATTTTCGTCCGCCCCGCCAACTTGCCCCAGACGTATTGCGCGACATCGCTGAACTGGACCACAAAGATCAGCCAGGCGATCAGCAGCACGTTCTGGCCGGTGAACCCATCGATATCGAGGAACAGCAGGGCAGGGACATGGCTGACCGCATAGACACAGACCATCATCGCCCAATGGGTTTCGGACACCCGCATCAGATAGTCGTCGGTTTCCTGTGCGAGCATCGAGGCGACGGCCAGAAAAATGAACCCGTAAATCGGGATGAAGATGGCGAAAAACCCGTACCAGCCCATCCAGATCGCGATGTATTGCACCGGCAGGGCGATCCCATAGACCGCGACGGTGGACAGCAGATCGGCCCGGGTTTTCGCCGTCAGCGGCATGAATTCGCGCAGGGCGGCAAAGGACAGCAGGACGAACAGGCCGACGATCCCCGTGCGCCCCAACAGGATCGCCCCGGCCAGCAGGGCGACCATCACCCACCAGGCATTGATCCGTGCGATCAGGTTGGCGATGACATCTGAAGATCCGCGCGATGCCTTGAGCCGCTGCCCGGTGACGCTCGCCACGATCAGGATGGCGACAACCGCGCCGATCAGGATGAAAAACGGGGTCGGTGGCATCAATAAAGGGTCTTGGCGTAAAGGTCGTCCGCCGATGCTTGCGTCACTTCCATGTCCAGCCCGGAATGATCCTTGACGATCTGCCCAAGGGTGGCGACGGGCCGCGACGCAGGCCAGGTCTCAGGCTGCCACAAACCCGCCCGGATCGGCGCCTTGCCGCAATGGCTGAACGCCTCGACGACCCGCACCCGCAACACGGTTTTCGGCTGCCCGCCCTTCATCGCGAAACGGGCGCAGAGTTCCGGATCGTCGTGGATCGTCGCGGTGCCGTTGACCCGCAGGGTTTCTGCCACGGTCGGGATCAGGAACAGCAGGGCGACGGCGGGATTGGCGAGGATGTTCAGCAACCCGTCGATGCGGTTGTTGCCGGGCCGGTCGGGGATCAGCAGGTGGTGATCGTCCTCGACCAGTACAAACCCCGCCGGATCGCCCTTCGGCGACACGTCGAGCGTCTGCCCGTCCGTGCTGGCGAGCACCATGAAGGGTGCTGCGGCAATAAAGTCGCGGCAATGGCGGTCAAGGTGGGTGATCACCTTGGCGGCGGCACGGTCGTGCGGCGGGCCATAAAGGGCGCGCAGGCGGGCAGGGGTCATGGCGGTCATTCGGCGGCCTTTTCTTCACCACCGCGGCCTGCCATCAGCCGATCGGCCTTTTTGCGCACCAGCACCGTGCGCAGGTCGTGCATCGCCAGCAGCAGGGCGTCGGTTACATCGTCAAGCTGTTCGTCGTTCGCCTTGGACTGCACCCATTGCGTTGTGATGTTCAGGTAATCGACAGCGCGGTGGATGTCGTCGATATCGCGCTCTGCCAACAGCGCGGTGCGCTCGGCGATCCAGTCCTGAATCATGGCCAGATCGGCCGCGGTCAGCACCCGCTCGCCCTGTGGCTTGACCTCGCCGTTCTTGATATTCACGACGGCGATCTGGTCCATCTCGATCCGGCGCTGGCGGTTCTCGGTATCGACCCGGAACACGGCCGCGCCATTCTCGCGGATGCGGAAATAATAGTCGGGAAGTTCGCTGCCCATTGTCCCCTGTCAGCCTTCTTTTCGCCGCGTACCAGCCGTTTGGCGAAACACTAACAGGCCAAAACTGCCAAAGCTACCGCTTAGCCATAGGTATTATGTTGCACCAGATCGTCGGTGATAGTGTGCCACGCGGCCCTGGACCCGACCATGATAGGCTGATCCGGCAGGTGGGACGGCGCATCGTGCAGGCTGCCATAGGCGACATGGACCCATGCGCCGTCGCGCACCACCGACCCGCAGGTGGCGCAATGGCAGTTGGCGGCATCGGCAAAATCGTCGGCGACAGTGAACTGGACGGCACCGCAAAGGCAGCCGCCGGTCAGCGCTCCGGTCAGCGCGGGTTTTCCAGACAACGGATAAGGCTGCCGTCACGGTCGATCAGCGCAAACATGCGCGGCACGCCGGGCAGAGTTTTGGGCGGGGTCAGGCGCGGAATGTCGCGCGGGTTGGCAGAAAGCCCGGCCCGCTGAAATGCGGCATAAAGACTGTCAAGATCGTCGACCCGGATGCAAGCGGAAAACCAACTTTTGGAAGCGACGAGGCGCGGATGCACAAAGAATTCGAAAATCAGCGGCCCGCGCGACAGGATCATCCAGCCGGTGTCGCGGTAATCCACCCCAAACCCCAATGCAGCATAGAATGCGACAGTTGCGGCAAAGTCGCGCGACGGGAGGTTTGGGGTGCTGCGCTCCATGCCATGACAGTGCCAGACGGCGCCAGCAAAAGAAATACCGGGGAAGCCGCCCCCCGGCTCTGTCCGGGCGCAGGATCAGATCCGCAGGCGATCCGCAGACCGATCTGCAAACGCTTCTGCGTCTTTAACTTTTGGGCTTTCGAATGACGCGGGCTGGTACACCTACCGCCAAACAGCCTGCCTTGACATTGGCTAGCACGACCGCATTCGCACCAATCGTCGCGCCGTCACCTACAGTGATATTGCCGATCAGCACAGCACCGACACCAATATCGACCCTGTTGCCAATAATCGGTTTCCCGATCACGCTGTTGGTTCGGACGACGCCAAAGGTGGTGTTTTGCCGAATGATGACATCGTCTCCGATGCTATGTGCAACCAGTACCATACAGCCAAAATGCTCGAGCTTCACGCGTCTTCCAACATAGGTGGTATAGGGCAGCTCGATACCTCCGAACCACTGACAAGCCTTGAACATCACTTTGTAAAGCAGGCTCAGAGGCATCCGAACAACCCGTGGTCTTACACACATGCGCCAGTTGCCGAAGCGGTGCCAGAACAGCGCCCAAAAGCCTTGGGCGAAAAAGTCAGAATCATAGGTGATGAAATCTTCGCGCACCAGTGCCCAGAACCTGATCCCAACAGGGTTCGAGTTATGATGGCCCGGATTGGGTACCAGGAGTCTGACTTTGGCAAAGTCCGCATCTTCATTTATCAGATTTTTGGGCACGGGGTACTCTCAACAGCGGGATAACGGCATAGCGCCAGAAGTCAGGTATGACATTTTCAGCTGAATGGTTTGATCGACCACGTAACTTTGCGATGAGATTGCCACTTGCGGTACCCGCGATAAACACCAAAGCCGCTAATATGGCACCAATCCGCCCATGCGCCTTGATGTGGTAATACTGCCAAGAGTGATACCAGTAGGCAGGTCTGCGATTGCTCTTGCCGCTTTTGACGCCTGTTGCGGCGCCCTCTACATGGATGACGCGGGCTTCGGGCAAATACCACGTCTTCCATCCGATGCGACCGGCGTGCCGCATCAGATCGACCTCTTCGAAGTAAAGAAAGAAGCCGGGGTCAAAGAAACCGACATCGCGCAAGGCCTCCATTCGACACATCACCGCTGCCCCGGCAACCCAATCGACTTGGCCAGCAGGTTGATCGGGCGGCAGCGGCACTTGCCAGCGTTGCAACAGCCTGCTGAGTGGGCCGAAACTGCACTGCGTGGCGAAAGTATCGGCGATATTGGGAAAACGGAACGCAGCTGTCACAGGGCTGCCGTCGGGCTTGGTGATACCCGCGCCAACCATGCCAACATCATGTTGGGTATCCAGAAAGGCTCCCATTCGCGTGATCACATCATTTTCAAGCTGTGCGTCGGGGTTCAGTAATAAAACCCTGTCTGGGGGTGCTGCTTGCGCCAGAAGTTTTTGCAAAACAAAGTTGTTGCCGCGTCCAAATCCATGGTTCTGGGTTTCAGGGTAAAATATGACTTTCCCGACCCAGTCATTCTCACTCTGGGCGCGCGCGAGTGTGTCGGCGTCATCGCCGGGCGAGCCGTTATCAAGCAGATGCACCGTGACATCGTCCAAAGCGAAGCTCAGGATACTTTGCACAGCGGTAATTGCTAATGAAGCAGTTCCATAGTTGACGATAATCACAGCTGTTGTTGACATGTCTGTCGACCTCGCAAGCACTGAAAACTTTATCTGGTAGCGGTCTCTTGGCGCGGATGCGGACGGAATTCCAGCGTCTGCGGCCCGCGCGAGACGATCATCCAGCCGCTCCCCGATACGCGACCCCAAACCCGAGCGCCGCGTAAAAGGCCACAGTCGCATCAAAGTCGCGGGAAGGGAGATTTTTCGTCGCACGGTCCATCAGCGAATTTTGCCGGTTCCGAATGGCAATGCAAACCCCGATCTGCGGTCCGGTGCCAGCGATTTCCGATTCCGATGAAACCTGAACCGCTTTAGGTCAGACCCTGGCAGAACCGCACGATCCGCGTGCAGGCCTCGGTCAGTGCCGCGTCCGATGTGGCATAACTGACCCGGAAATTCGGACTAAGGCCAAAGGCCGCGCCGAATACCACTGCCACGCCGACCTCCTCGAGCAAAGCCGTCCCAAAGGCCTCGTCATCGACAATCCGCGTTCCCTTGGCCGAGGTCTTGCCGATACATCCGGCAATTGACGGATAGACATAGAACGCGCCTTCGGGGTTCGGGCAGACGACCCCCGGCGCGGTGTTCAGCAAGTCGACGACCAGATCGCGGCGGCGCTGGAACAGCGCCCGGTTCGGCGCCAGAAAATCCTGGCTTCCGTTCAGTGCCTCGACAGCGGCCCATTGGCTGACCGAACTGGGGTTCGATGTCGATTGTGATTGCACGATGCCCATCGCCCTGATCAGCGCAGCCGGGCCAGCGGCATAGCCGATCCGCCAGCCGGTCATCGCATAGGCCTTGGACACGCCATTCACCGTCAGGGTCCGGTCATACAGTGCCGGTTCGACCTGTGCCGGAGTGCAGAATGTGAAATCGTCAAAGACCAGATGTTCATACATATCGTCGGTCATCACCCAGACATGCGGATGGCGCAGCAACACATCGGTCAGCGCCTTCAATTCATCCCACGTATAGCCCGCACCCGTCGGGTTGCTGGGCGAATTGAACAGGAACCACTTTGTTCTCGGCGTGATTGCCGCCTCAAGCTGATCGGCGGTGATCTTGTATCCGGTCTGCGTCGGGCCTTCGACGAACACCGGGGTGCCGCCGCCCAGCAGGACCATGTCGGGATAGCTGACCCAGTAGGGTGCCGGAATGATAACCTCGTCGCCGGGGTTCAGCGTTGCCATGAACGCATTATACAGAACCTGTTTGCCGCCGGTCCCCACGCTCACCTGTGAAGGCGCATAGGTCAGACCGTTGTCGCGGGCGAATTTGGCGCAGATCGCCTGTTTCAACTCCGGGATACCGTCAACGGCGGTATATTTTGTTTTGCCCGCGTCGATGGCGGCCTTGGCGGCGTCCTTGATGTTCTGCGGTGTATCGAAATCGGGCTCACCCGCGCCAAGTCCGATGATGTCGTGCCCTGCCGCCTTCAACGCGGCCGCCTTGGTGGTGACAGCGATGGTGGGCGAAGGTTTGACGCGCGACAAGGTGTCCGAC
>JBBKXP010000060.1:0-2845 GCA_037969545.1 Paracoccaceae bacterium
GCGTATCGATCATCACTTCGCTGCCCAGCTTGGCCGTCGCTTCCTCACCCATCAGCATCGCCAGTGGTTGCAGTTGCCACGTCGCAAGCTGACGTTGAGACTCACGCACCATCGGACCAGTGGTGGCGCGGGCCGCAAGGGCAGGCAGGACACCGAATGCCATCATGATCGCATCGCGGGCATCGGCCAAAGTTTCGCGGCTCATCGACTTGGACAGATCGGGCGATACGTCAGACGGTTTCCAGTCCTGTTGCGGGGCTGGACCGCCCGCCGCTGATACGTTGACCGACTCGCGGACCATGACCCGGCCGCGGTTGCCCCGGAATCCCCGCGCCATCTTTTCCATATCGGTCGCGGGCATCTCGGGCATCGGCACGATCTGCGACCCAAGTGGCGCATTCTCGAACACCTCAGCCAAAGCCGTCTCGACCGCGTTCAACAGACCGGCCGTCAGTTGCGCCCGCCTGAGCGGGGCTGTCCCATAGTAGGGCGCTGCCACATCGCAACCATGCCGGAAATGCAGCACCTCTGCCGCCAATGCGGTTTCAGTGCGCCCGCCGCCCGCCTCAGACACCGACACGCGGTAGGCGGTTGGCAGCCCGTCGCGGGTGCGCAAGTCCCAATCGCTGCATGGCACAAGCCCGGTCTCGCGGATCAGAAACACCGCCTCGCCCCTGAGCGCCAGCGCCCGACCTGCAAGGGCCATGTCGCGCCGGGTCAGCAGATCGGTGCCCTGCACATCGGCCAGCGCCATACCGTTTTCCCAGAGGGTGACGCAGGCCTGTGCCGTTGCCGTCAGTTCGCCAAGGCCACGCCGCCCGGACACATAGCTTTCCCGCGCCGCCATGATCTCGGCAGTGTAACCCGAACCGCTCGAGCGGGCTTCGATGGTCGGCAAATTCGCCGGGGCTTTTCTAAAGGGCCACATGGTCACGCCTTTCTGTAGGGGCGCAGCAAGTCCGCCGCCCCGCTGAGTTGCAGTGCCCGCGCCAGCCAGGTCGGGGCGCGTTCGACACTCTCGGAAAGCTGGCCCAGATCGATCTTGTAGGATGATGCGCCGGGGTTTGATTCACCCTCTGCCATGTATTCCGCCAAACGCCGGAAAGCCTCTTGCGCAGCGGCCGGCACATCATCGCCACCGACCGTCGCCGTGATCCGATAGGGACCGTCGCCCAATAGGCAGAGTCCGCCGTAGGGGCTGGGGATGGATACACTTGCAACCCATGCCCCAGCCTCCCAGACCTCGACCGACTGCACCACGGCCGGGGCCAAGGGGGGTTCCCAATCGCCCTCGCCCTCGACCGTCCAGACGACCGATCGGGGCGACCAGCGGTGCGCCACATAGGCTTCAATCCGTTGCCAGATCGCATCGCCGTCCAATGCCAGAGCGGCAGCCGATAGGCCCCCCGGTCCATCGGGGAAGTCATCGGGCAGCGCCTCGACCTGTTTCAAAGTGACTGCCATGTCATGCCCTCCAACGGTTCAGGGTTCTCGCCAGCCCGGTGGACGGGACGGCGGGCAGGATCACTCCGCCCGCCGTCCAGTTCCGCGCCTCAATCTGCGCCTCGGGATAGGCAGGCCGGGTGACCACAGAGAGTTCATAGAGCAGCGCCGCAAGGACCGTGCGGATTAGCGCCATGCCCAAAGATGGATCTTCTTCCTCGACCTTTTCTGCATCTTTGACGGCCCGCTCTGGCGGGATCCTGAATCCCGGACTGATCCCGAGAATCAGGCCAGCCGAAAACCCGCCCAGAAAGTCCCGCACATAGGACACTTCCTGCATTTCGGGGGTGATCGTCGCCACGAATGTCAGTGCATCATCCGCGTCTTGCAGAGTCAGAGTCCCGGCGGCGCGGGATGCCAAGGGCCGATCAGGGAATCGGCGCCTCGCGCTTCTTGAGGAAGTACACGCCAGTGCCCATCCCCGTCACCGCGACCACCCCGCTCTTGAAGTAGGGGTAGTTGCTCCAGCTGCCGCAGCAGTTGAGATCCGGATCCGTGTCGAAGTACCCGACCTCGTGAATGTTGTCCGGGTCGGAGATGTCGATGATCCGGAGCCCGGCACCGTAGTTCGACTGGTACATCAGGTCGTTCAGGATGTACAGGTTGTGGTCGGTCTCGGTCGTCTCGGCGAAGTACTCGCTCACGAGTACCGGATCGTCCAGGTCCCTGACGTCCCACACGAGCGTGCGGGTGTGATCGACCAGGCCACCGGGTTCGTCCCCCTCGTCGTTCGCGAAGAACAGCGTCTGATCCTCGGTCAGCCAGCCCTGGTGGGCGTAGGCGACGTTCGGGTAGGTGACGTTCGAGATCGCGATCGGATTCTCCTTGTCGGTCACGTCGGAGAAGCTGAGCGCCGTCTCGTTGGCGCCGATGCAGATCTCGCGGTCCTTGTAGTCCGGGTCCGGGCCGATGTAGTTGACGCACTGCGCGTCGTGGCTGTAGCCCGTGCCCCGTCGACCGGTGACGCCGTCGGAGAAGCAACCGGCGAACTTCGGCTCCACAGGCGTGCGGATGTCGATCATGTGCAGACCACCGCCGCAGGTCTCGCCGCCGCCGCTCGCTCCGACCGCGTACGCGTACCCGGTCGCCTCGTTGATCACGATGTTGTGCGAGCTGGCGATGCCGTCGTACAGGAAGTCGGGCTCGAACACCTGCGGTTCCTGGATGTCGCGGAGGCGGGTCAGGTCGAACACCTGCATCCCGTGGTTGTCCGCGCCGTCGGCTACGATGTACGCGTGGTTCTTGTAGACCTTGATGTCGCGCCAGACGCTGACCGGCGCGCTCTCCGTCTTCGGCAGGTCGCCGACGTACCGCGGGTTGGACGGATCGGTCACGTCAATGA
>JBBKXP010000061.1:0-12585 GCA_037969545.1 Paracoccaceae bacterium
CGCCTGACGTGGTGATCGCGCAAGAGGAGGTGTTTGGCCCGGTGCTGTCGGTGATGCCTTTCAAGACCGACGCCGAGGCCATCGCGATTGCCAACGGCACCGATTACGGCCTTGTCGGCGGCGTCTTCACCCGCGATCTGGACCGGGCAACCCAAGCCACAAAGATGCTCCGCGCCGGCCAGGTTTTCGTGAACGAATGGTATGCAGGCGGGGTGGAAACCCCGTTTGGCGGGGTCGGCAAATCGGGCTATGGCCGCGAAAAGGGGCGCGAGGCGCTGTGGAATTATGTGCAGACCAAGAATGTGGCAATCAAGCTGAGGTGAAGACATGGCGAAATTCGACGACGATCTGTTTGAAAAGGGCCTTGCCGCCCGCCGCGCCACCCTTGGCGCCGACTACGTCGACCGCAATCTGGCGCAGGCCGACGCATTTACCCGGCCGTTTCAGGAAACCATGACCGCATGGTGCTGGGGATTCGGCTGGGCCGATGACACGATCGATGTGAAAACCCGCAGCTTGATGAACCTGTCGATCCTCGGGTCGATGGGCAAGATGACCGAATTTGAAACCCATTGCAGAGGTGCGCTGACCAATGGCGTCAGCATGGAGGAGATGCGGGCGGTGATCCATGTCTTGGGCATTTACTGCGGCATGCCCGTCGCGCTCGAATGTTTTCGAGTGACACGCAAGGTGTTGGAAGAGAACGGCAAAATCTAGGCATCCGTCAGTCCGGTCGCGCCGATCCCGAAACTGTGCTGCTGGCGCGTGGTTTCGCAGTGGGCGCGCACCAGTCCCGGCGTCAGCATGATCTGCCAGCTTTGGCGCGACACCGGGTGCGGTTTGGCAAAGGCGGGGCAGGTCAGCACGGCGACGTTGGCGCCCTGAAGCGGATCGCGAACCGAACGGTAACGGATCGCCTCGGCCCCCTTGGCGCGCGAAGCATCGGCAAGCGCCAGACAGTCGGCATAGTCGTCGGGATCGCTCCAACGGCCCTGCCCGGCCCAGCCGGGTTCGGTCAGGTCGACCGCCAAGGGCGTCTGGATGTCGGCAAGCACCGCCGTATGCGCCACCGGGCGGCGGGGCAGCGGTGTTGCGGGCGAGGCGGCATAGAATTTTACTGCCCCCCAGACAGCCTCGCACACCGCCGTCAGCACCTTTTCGGCCCCGTACCAGATTCCCGGCGTTGGCCCGGCGCGCCGAAAGCGGGATGCGCGGGGATAAAGGCCATAGCGGAACGGCGACCAGAATTGATAATCCAGATGGGTGCAACTATCCGGCACCGGCGGTTTGGTGTCCTCGAGCAGTTGTTCCAGCGCCTGTTGTTCGGCGTCGGTATCGGTGATCCGCACGGTGGCGACCCGGTATTGCCCTTCGATCAGGCGCCAGACCCGTCCTGCATAAGGTCCGACCGGACCGTCAAAGCGGGGCACGGGCGGCGTCGAGGTAGTTCATCGCCGCCACCAGCCCCGTCGCCTGCTGGATCAGCGCGGCAGGGATGCCATTAAGGTCCGTGTTGGAATTGCGCATCCAGCCTTGCAGGCTGTCGGGATCGCCAGCAGTGATGGCATCGAGCGAGCGATAGATCCGGATCAGGCAGGTCGCCAGTTCGTAGGGTTTGCCATTCAGCGCATGCCCGCCGTCCTTCATCCGCGACACCGTCGCCTCGCTTACGCCAATCACCGTTCCCAACTCGCGCTGGGTCAGGCCCAGTTCGCGGGCGGCGTTGAATGCGGCCTTGGCGATCAGGCGGGCGGGATCATGGCTTTGATCATCGCGCGGTCTGGGTTTCAGGTTCAGCATAGCGGTTTTCCTTCTGGTGAAAGGAATATAAGTGATCTTTCTGTGGAAATCAAGCCTCCAGCGTTTTGCCGAACAGATGCAGCCGATGCAGCGGCGTCGCCCCCGCTTTGGCCGCCTGCGCCAGCGACGGTTTGTTGATGTCTGCAATCCAGGTATTCGCCAGCGACGCATACCCTGCCGCCTGCATGGCCAGAATGACCCGGCGTAGCACCAGCGGATTGACCCCCTGCCCCTGCAGTTCGGGCATCACCCCGGCAAAAATCACCACGGTGCGGGTGTTGGTCATGCGGTGCCAGATGAAGTGCCACGGGGCTGCAATGCCCAGCCGCGACCGGAGCCGGCGCAACAGCGGGTTCATGTCGGGCACGGCAATCACGCAACAGGCCGGCTGGCCCCGGTAATGCAGCATCGCCGAAATGCGCGGGTCGAGAATCCACTTCATATCCTTGGCCTGAAACGCGAATTCGTCCGCCGTCACCGGAACGAACATGGGGTTGTCGGCAAAGGACGCGTTCAGGATCAGTCGCGCTTCCTCCATCCTTTGGGCGATATTCCGTCTGGTGATCGGCACAAAAGCGAAATCGGGGTTGTCGAGAATTGTCTGTTGTTTCGGACCAATTGCGGGCGCTTCGGTTTGCAACAGGTCGCCTGCAAATGTCGTCATCGGGAAATCGGGCACATAGCCATTGTCGGCCAAAAGGCGCGGCAGATGCGGCGGCCCCCAGACCTGATCGAGGAAAGGGGCGTGGGCGAACCCGTCCGTCATGACTCCGCATTGCTGCATCGCGGTCAGGTTGAAGTTGCCGATGATCTCGGTCAGGCCACGCGCCCGCGCCCAGCCTTCGGCGGCATCCAGCAGTGCCTTGGCAGCCACTGCATCATCGGCGCAGTCGAAATAGCCGAAATAGCCACGGTTCAAACCATGCGTGCGGTTGGACGCGCCATGCACATGGGCGGTGATCCGCCCTAATATCTGATTACCGCGATGTGCCGTGAAAAATGCCAGATCACTGCCCGGATCGGAAAAAAGCGGGTTCCTGGACTTGTTCAGGAACCGTTCAAGATCGGCCTTGAAGGGTGAAACGTAGGGGCTGTCGGGCCTGTAAACAGCAAAGGGCGCGACAAAAAATGCACCAAAATCTGACTTGCGAATAGTGATCGTCATGCCCTGCCCCTTTGTCACCACCCTACAGAGCAGCGGGACAGCGCGAAAGCGCCAGCCGGATGTCTCCCGTCATCCGGCTGGCAGCGACCGTTCACATCAGGCGGCGGGCAACAAGACCCGGTCGATGACATGGATGACGCCGTTGGACTGATCGACGTCGGCGATCGTCACGGTGGCGACGCGGCCGCGTTCGTCTTCCAGTGTGATCACGCCGTCCGTCATGCGCGCCTTGAGCATGCAACCGCCCAGCGTCGGCACGATATGTTCGCCACCGTCATCGGCGATCATCCCGGCGATAGCGTCCGAAAACACCTCGGCGCCGACCACGTGGCAGGTCAGGATCTGGGTCAGTTGCGCCTTGTTCTCGGGCAGCAGCAGTTGATCCAGTGCGGCCGGGTCGATCAGGGCAAAAGCTTCGTTGGTGGGTGCGAACACCGTGAACGGGCCGGGACCTGACAGGGTGTCGACCAATCCGGCTGCGGTGACGGCGGCAACCAGCGTGGTGTGGTCGGCCGAGTTCACAGCGTTTTCAACGATGGTCTTGTCGGCAAACATTTCGGCGCCGCCAACCATCGGGTTTTCCGCAGAGGCCATTCCGGCGACCAATGCAAGGGTTGAAGCGGCAAGGATGATACGTTTCATAAGGAAGCTCCAGTCAATTTATGTCGTCAAGGCACCCGCCCTGACCTGAAGAATAAACGCAGGCACACGGCAAAGAGTTTCAACGCTCACATTTTCGTGACTACGAAGCTTTGCAGAATATGTTCGGCCATGATGCCCGACCACGCCGCATAAAGTGCGGCGCTGGGATGAAACCCGTCGCGGGCCAGCATGTCAGGGTGGAACGCAATCGGAATCGGCACATAGTCCAGCCCCGGTTGCACCTGCGCCAGATTGGACAGATGCCGCTTGAAACGCTCGACCTGACTGCCCACGGCCCAACGCAGCGGTTGCGGCAGCAGGGGAAACTGGCCAACGGGGGGAAGGGCCGAGATATAGCTGCGCGTGACTCCGAATTTCTGCCCCAACAGGGTGTGCAACGCCGCCTGATCGCGCAGCCAACGGCGCAAGCTGACCGCATGGGTCACGTCGTTAACGCCCAAGGACGTGACTGCGATGTCATATGCCCCCGGCTGTTCAAGGTGCAGCGTCAGCAGCGTGCTGGCGGTTGTCGCCCCAGTCTTGGCCATCAGCCGCCAATGCACCCGGTAGACGGCGCCCAGATGGCGCACCAGTTGGCCGCTAAAACCCTGGTCCTGAATGTCGACACCGACCCCGGCGGCGGAACTATCACCGACGATCAGCACCCGCAGGTCCGCGCCGCGACCGGTCACACCTTCACGCGGGCCCTCGGGTTCGGGCATGGCAAGGGCGCGACGCCGCAAGTAAAGGCCTTGCCCGATCAGGATCGGAGCCAGAAATCCACGAGCGATGACTTCAGTTTCAAGGTGCATGGCAGCAATTCCAAATGGCCTGACGACAACTTGCAATACTCCGATATGGTTGCGAAATTCGCCCGCGTTGTCATCCGTGACGTCGCGGCAACGGGATCAGGCCCGTCCGGTGTCGGGCTCTGTCGATCCGGACGGGATCAGCAATGCCTCCAAAGCTGCGGCGAAGACGGACAAAGCAACGACCTCGAACGATACGGGCAACATCTGGGTCAGATTTTTCAACGGCGCGACCAGCGCAACCGACCGTGCGATAGGCGGCATCGCGATTTCCCAGCCGCCGGGAAACAGGTTCAGCATGTCCGGAAATATGCTGAGATCGTGCCACATCAGCATGACCGACGCGACGCGCTCCAGGCCAGCCGGTTGCCGCGTGTGCCACCGGGCTCGCCGGGCGCCGGTTTGAACCAGCAGAAATAGGCGACAAGCCCGATCAGAAACAGCAAAGGCGTCGCTTCACGCGGCAACAAAGGTGAAAAATTGTTGATCTCCATCAGCATCGGAATGGTCCGGAATGCCGGAAAGGTCAGGATCGCAAGGCAGATCACGCCCAGCGTCCAGCACCGCGAGAAACCGGCCTTTGGCAATCGCAACAGGGACGCGATGCCGATCACCAGCAGCCATGCGACAAACAAGGCGGTGTTTCCATAGTTTATGCCCGCCAGCATCAGCACTGCGCATCCCTCGGACCGGGGGCACAGCTTTGAGACGAACGCGGCAATTATCGGGAACAACGCATCCATGGCTGTGACGACCGCGAGAATAGCTATCAGCACCATCATTTTTCTGAATGTTTTCATGCTCATCAGGCAAAGCCACGAGCAGAGAATGACAACCCTCAGGCAACTCCGTTCCGGTTGCCCATTTAACGTTTCAGGCGGTGTGTGCGGCGCATTGATCGTCAGGTCGCAGTGCGCGCGATCCTGGCGGACGAGGGAAAGACCAGCGGATCGCCGCCGGGGCGGGTTTGCAGCATGTCGAGGATCGCCGCGTCACTTAGCCCGTCAGCGATCTGGTCGGTCCAGACCCGGAAATACGTCAGCTGATAGGCCCCGAACGAGGTGATCATCGCCACATCGGCCGCATCGTCGCCGCGCACCATCACGATCCGGCCGGCACGCGGCACGTTGTAGCGGGCATCAAAGGTCAGCCACTGGCCGCCCAGATAAACCTCGTACCAGGCGCAGAAATCCCCGGCACCGGAAAACGGAACGCCGATGTCGCCGAGGTAGCCACTCGCATAGCGGGCGGGGATGTTCATCGCCCGGCAGAGCGCGATTGCCAGATGCGCAAAATCGCGGCAGACCCCGGTTTTCTCGCGAAACACGTCCGACGCGGTCTTGGTGGCGCGACCGAACTGGTAGCCAAAGGTGACGTGGTGGTGGACGAAATTGGTGATCGCCTTCACCCGCGCCCAGCCTTCTGGCACATTGCCAAACAGCCCCCAGGCCTCGTTGCGCAAGTTGTCGCTATCGCAATAGCGGCTGGCCAGCAGATGCGCGAGCACATCGTCGGGCAGGTCGGCGATGGGGTGCTGACGGGCATCGGGTATTTGCGGATCGGGGCGTGCGTCCATCTCGACCACACAGTCCGACCAGAGTTTGGTCGCGCCGACCGGCGTGGTGATCCGGGTGATCCGGTTGTCGAAACGGTCCTGATAGGTTCGGCTGTCGCATCCGGCGGGGGTGCGCACGTGATCCTGCCCGACGAACCGCCCCGCAACATCGGGATGCGCCGAAAGGGCCAGCATCATCGGGACCGGGGCAGCACAGTCGATATCAATCTCGAATCCAAAGCGGATCAGCATGGCTTGTTCCTTGTTATTCGGGGCAGAGGCGGCAAAGGTGCGCTAACTCGCGGGTCGGGATCAACGCGTCACGACCGGAAAGGATCCATGCCGACCATTCTGCGCATCCTACACCGGACAGAATACACTTACGACCGCCAAGTCAGGCTGCACCCGCATTTGCTGATGCTGCGGCCCCGTGACGGGCATGACCTGTGGGTCGACGATGCGTTTCTGCGGGTGACGCCGCAGGCCAGTCTGCGCTGGTATTTCGACACCTTCGGCAATTCCATCGCCGAGGCGACGTTCACCCAGAAATCCGACAGGTTGATTATCGAAAGCGAACTGCTGCTGCGCCGTTATGCCTCGCACATCCGGTCGCGTGCCGCGGGCAGCCATGTCTGCCCCTATCCGTTCGCTTATTCCACCGAAGATGCCCGCGACCTGTCACCCTATGTCGGATTGCAAAATGACCAGGACGGCGCGGCGCTGGACGAGTGGCTGGACCGCCATTTCACCGAGCGCCCGGCCAGCGCCTTTGATTTTCTGCGCGGCCTGAGCGACACGATCAACCGCAAGATGGCCTATTCTGCCCGCGAGGAAATGGGCACCCAGTCGGCCGCCCAAACCATCGCCCAAGGGGTCGGCACCTGCCGCGATTTCGCGTTCCTGTTCATGGAGGCGTCGCGGCGGTTCGGGTTTGCTGCGCGGTTCGTCACCGGCTATCTGAACGATTCCGGGTCCGACCCGGACAGCCCGATCGGCGGCGGATCGACCCATGCCTGGTCCGATGTGTTCATCCCGGGCGAAGGCTGGATCGAATTCGACCCGACCAACCGGATCGTCGCCGGACGGGCGCTTATAAGGGTGGCGACGACGCGCAAGCCATCACAGGCCTCGCCGATCTCGGGCAGCTTTGCGGGCAAGGGCGCGGTGTGTCTGGGGCTGGAGGTGTCGGTGGATGTGGGCGAGGTGGAGCGGGCGGAGTGAGATGGACGAAAGTCCGGTTTGAGCCCATAGCGGACATCTCATCGAAGGTGTAACATTGTGCTTGGGAGGACGTTATGGAAAGAGATGTTTCCTCATTTTTGCTGACAGAAGACCTGGTCAGATTGGTTGAGAGAACGGAACCCGATCCCGGACCCGAAGAAGGAACGATCGAGCACACACAGAAAGACTTGGAGAAAATCGCTGATGGGCTACTATCTGAATATACCCCGGAAAGGCTCTGGGTTTTTGCTTACGGCTCGTTGATCTGGAACCCCGTGTTCGACCATGAGGAAGTGTTTCAGGCGACCGCACATGGGTGGCACAGGTCATTCTGCCTTCAACTTACCCGCTGGCGCGGCACGCGCGAACTGCCGGCTTTGATGTTGGCTTTGGATCGCGGCGGCATGTGCAAAGGCAACGTCTATGCGCTTGCCAATCAAGATCACAAAGCGCAGATTGTGCGGCTGTTAGAACGCGAAATAGATGCAAATCCGCCGACCAACGTGCCGCAGTGGATCAATGTCTCAGTCGGCGAGGATGAATTGAAGGCTCTGACGTTTATCGCTGACCCTGAGGGTCCGGCATACGCAGGCAAGCTTCCAATAAATAAAGTTGCCTGGACTCTTGCTCGCGCTGCGGGCCATTGGGGTTCGTGTGCGCAGTACTTGTACAACACCTTCACCATGCTTGAAGCCAGCGGAATCCACGATGAGTCGATTGCGACGTTACAGTCATTGGTAGCGAAGGAAATAATTGACATTTCTATCGGCGATTCAAATGTGTAACGGCAGTGAATCGACCGATTGAACCGGATAATGGTCCTTGCGTTTGGATGCCCGCTTCGTCCGCAGTGCGGCCTCTGGCGTCACCAGCCTCCCCTTCAAAAATCCGTCGGTGCCCCGCCTTCGGCCTTGCGCCTTGTCACGAACGCCTCCAACTCCTCGCGCACGGCCACGTCCATCGGGGGCGGTTCGAAATCGTTCATGATGTCCTTGAACATCCGGTGCGCCCGCTCGGCGGTCCAGACGCCGCCCGCGATGTCCCAGGCCTCGAAATTGCGCCAATCCGAGATAAACGGCTGATAGAAAGCCTCCTGATAGCGGTCTTGAGTGTGCTGTATACCGAAATAATGCCCGGTTGGGCCGACCTCGCGGATCGCGTCCAGCGCGATGTCGTCGGGGGTAGTGGCGACTACGGAGGGTTCCATATACCGCTGGATCATCTGCAGGATCTCGCAGTCCATGATGAACTTTTCGGGGCTGGCGATCAGCCCGCCTTCAAGCCATCCGGCGGCGTGGTAGACGACATTGGTACCCGACTGGACGGCGGACCACAGCGAATTGGACGTCTCCCACATCGCCTGCCCGTCCGGCACGTTGGCGGCGCAAACACCGCTGGCCCGCATCGGCAGCCCGTAGAACCGCGCCATCTGCCCGGTCATCTGGGTGGCGCGCATGTACTCCGGGGTGCCGAAGGCGGGCGCGCCGGACTTCATGTCGACGTTCGACGTGAACGTGCCGATCACACAGGGGCAGCCGGGGCGGACGTATTGGAACAGTGCGATGGCCGACAAAGCCTCGGCAATCGACAATGTCACCGCGCCCGACATGGTGACAGGAGCCATTGCGCCCGCAAGGGTGAACGGCGTCACGATCACCGCCTGCCCCCGGCGCACGCAGCGCAGACAGCCGTCGATCATCGGAATGTCGTGTTTCAGAGGCGAGGTCGAGTTGATGTTTGTATACATCCGCGGCTTGGCCTGAAACTCCTCCTCGGTCAGACCGCCGGCGATCTTGACCATCTCCATCACATCCTCGACCCGCTCTTTCCCCAAGGAATAGGCATGCGCCACCTTGTTGGTCAGCACCATCTTGTCGAACACCACGTCAAGGTGGCGCACCGAAGCGTGTACGTCGACGGGTTCGACAGGATAACCGCCGGCAAAGTGGATGCAGTTGAAATACTGGGTCAGGCGTAGCAGATCGGCGCATTGTTTGCGGGTGCCCGATACCTTTTTGCCCAGTTCCAGATCGTAGTAGTTGGGCGGCGACGACACGTTACCGAACAGGATATGCTTGCCGCCAATGATGATTTCGCGGTCGGGGTTGCGCGGCGTGACGGTGAACTGGGCCGGGGCTTTGCGCACCATCTCCATCACCCAGTCGCGGCCCATCCGGACGTTGGTCCCATTGACGGTGCAACCGGCCTGTTTGAACAGCGCGGTTGCCTCTTCGTTCAGGAATTCGATGCCAATGTCTTCAAGGATCGTCATCGCGCCGTTGTGGATCGCCGCGACGCCGTCCGGCCCCAGCGGTTCGGTCGGGCGGTCGGTGTTCACCGGAATACGCCACGGCATCTGCTTGAACAGCGACTGGCTGCGTTTGGCAGTATTGGCGGCGCGGCCACCGGCGCGGCGTTTGCGGTTATCGGTGTCGGACATGGGTGACCTCCTGATTTGCAGGGACCATCGCAGAAGCATGGCGTGGCTGTGCGCCCCGAATGCGACAAACAAGGTCGCAAATCAGGTCTGGGCGGGAAATGCTGTTATCAGCCACGCCGGGATATCGGCGATGGTCGGCAGCACGACATGGGCGGCGGTTTCCAGTTCGTCGCGCAGGGCCGGGCCGGTCAGGACGCCGACGGTGGTCATGCCCGCTGCCCGTCCTGCCGCGATGTCGTGCAGGCTGTCGCCCACCATCAGGCAATCGGCGGGGTCCAGGCCGGTGGCCCTGCAAAAGGCAAGCAACTGACCGGGGGCCGGTTTGCCGCCATGGCCACTGTCGAAACCGGCAATGAAATCAAAGGCGTCGTGGATACCAGCCGTCGTCAGGTGCCGTCGCGCGGGGCCTTCGGCGTCGTTCGTGGCGATGCCAAGGTGCAGGCCCAGGTCGCGCAGGGTGGCGAAATAGGGGACCAGCGGCACGGCGGCGACCTGTGGCACATGCAGCGATTTCTCTTTCATGCGGGCGATCAGGGTGGGTTCAATTTCGCCGGGAAGGTGCGCCAGCAGAGCGCGGGCGATCACGTCGACGGTTTCAGCGATGACGATGCTGCCAGGGTAAAACCGTTTGTTGTCGGTATCATAGCCAAGGGTTTGCGCCATTTCGGCCAGCAGGGCGGGATCATTTCCCGCCTCGTCCGCCAGCATCCCGAGGGTCCATGCCCCCCAGGTCGCATTGAAGTCGAACAGCGTGCCGTCCTTGTCGAATACGATTCCCTTGATCACGTCGCCGCCCCCCGCATGCCGTCAAACGATCCGTTGCGGGTGACCAAGTCAACTCTTGTCAGGTCCAGTGAACGCTTTGGGCGCCGGGAATGGCATAGCGGGCGCGCAGCGGCGCGTCGTAGGGATGCCCATGGGCGTCGCAGAACGCGATGACCCACTGGTCATTCATCGTCAGAAATTCGAGAACCGCGGCAAGAAGGGCCGGATCGCCGGCGCTGTTCCGTAAATCTTCGGCGTTCGCGCCGGTCGCGCCTAGAAATGTCGGGCCCAGTTCTTCGTGCCCTGCCAGCCAGCCAAGTGCCTGCAACGCAAGGGTCTCGGCGAGTTCACGCTGCATTCATTTTCCCTAATCGGATCGAAACCGTTTCTTAACCATTTGCCCGGCATCCTTTTGGCAGGGTTCATAGCCCGCCGCGAAAGGATTTTGCGTTATGTCGGGTCATATCCTGATTGTTGACAGTGTGGCCACCAACCGCATCGTGCTCAAGGTGAAACTTGATGCGGCGCAGTATCGGGCGAACGCATGTGCAACGGTGGCAGAGGCAAGGGCGGCGATTGCCGTCGATGCGCCGGACCTGATCCTGATCGAATTCAGCCCGCCCAGCGAACAGGCACGGGCGTTTTGCGCCGCATTGCGGTCGACGCCAGCGACGGCTGCGGTACCGATCGTCGCGACCGGGCATTTCGATACCGCCGAAGAACGGCTGGCGGCGCTGGCCGCCGGTGCCGACGACTTTCTGGTCAAACCGATTTCAGACAATCTGTTGCAGGCCCGGATCCGCAGCCTGCTGCGGGCCCGCGATGCTGACAGCGAACTGCGGTTGCGCGAAGACACCCGCCGGGCCCTCGGGTTCGCCGAAGCCGGGACGGATTTCATCAAGGCGGGATCGGTGAGTGTGGTCAGCGATCAGGCATCGGCCGACGCGCTGAACGAAACCCTGGCGCAGGCCTTGGGGCTCGAGGTTGTCGTGCAAAGCCCGGATGCGGCGCTGGATCGCGCTGGCGCCGGGGTGATCCCGGACGTCTTTGTCATTCGTGCTGCCGTCCCGGGGGTGCGCCCCGACATGGCGCGGGTGTTTCGGCTGATTGCAGATCTGCGCAGCCGGTCGGAAACCCGACATGCCGCGCAGTTGATCATCGCCCCACAGTCGGCACCGGAAGTGGCGGCAATGGCCCTGGATCTTGGCGCAAATGATGTTGTCAGTGAAAATGCGAGCGTTGCCGAGATCGCGATGCGCGCGCAGGCGCTGCTGCGACGCAAGGCGAACCTCGACCGGCTGCGCGACACCGTCAAAAGCGGCCTGCAGGCGGCGGTTACTGATCCCCTGACCGGCCTTTACAACCGCCGCTATGCCATGCCGCATCTGTCGGGCATGGCGGAGCGGGCGCGCACCGCGGGGCGCGACTTTGCAGTGATGGTGCTGGACATCGACCATTTCAAGGCGATCAATGATCGCTATGGCCATGCCGTTGGCGACAAGGTGCTGACCGGCGTGGCACAGCGGTTGCGTGACAATCTGCGCGCCATTGACCTGATCGCCCGGATCGGCGGCGAGGAATTTCTGGTGGCGATGCCCGACACCAGCATCGCCCAGGCCCGTGGCGCTGCCGAACGCTTGCGCGGACTGATCCAGGGCGCACCATTCTTTAGCGGCGATACAGCCGCACCGCTGGCAGTCACCCTGTCAATCGGGGTTGCGATGGGCGGACCGGTCGCCGACGCGTCTGAGGACGTGATGGAGATCATGCGCTGCGCCGACGCTGCCCTTTACGCCGCCAAATCGGCCGGGCGCAACATGGTCACGATGAGCCAGAGTGCCGCCTGAAAAAACTAGCGGCGGCTGCAGCAACGGCCAGCGGGGTTAGCGTCGTGACCAGCGGTCGTCAAGTTCGCTGCGCAAACGGCCGGCGAATGCGGCACGGGCCTCCGGGCTCATCGCGGTGATCCGGGCCAGCAGCACCTCTTGCCCCGCCCCCATGCCCCGCAGGGCGCGGTCGCGTTGCGCGTCAAAGATCGCGCTGACCGCGGCCGGGTCAAACGGCACTGCCTCGATTGCGGCGAGAAAGGCATCACGTGCGGCCTCGCGGTCGCCGCGAACCGGCGGGCCGAGATCGGGACGATTGCGCAGATCGCGGTCGATCGCGGCACGATCGTCACGCGACAGGG
>JBBKXP010000062.1:0-9248 GCA_037969545.1 Paracoccaceae bacterium
AAAGCAGAAATGATGCAAATTCAATCGCTTAATGAAGATGAGAAAGAGTGCAGGCTTCTGTTGCCAGGTGCCTGCGGACCCCGCCTTACGTCGCTAAACGCAAGGGCTTAAGTTTCGGCAACTCGGACTGCTTACGCAGCCAGAGCCATAGCCGGAGCACGGTTGTCATTGGCAACTGTACGTTTCGCACCGATAACGGTGGTAGCTCACCGAGACAAAGACATCCCCTTTAGACGTTCGTCGATCCTGTTTCGACCCCATCGGCCCCCAATGAGGGAGAAGGTGGTGGAGTCGCCGGGTACCGCCCCCGGGTCCGATCCGCGTATTACGAGCGCGTTTATGTCCATAGTCCCGAAGGACAATGTCAACATAGGGGACAGGGCGGGCGATCTCAAGAGAGCAATGGCGGATCAGGTCAGGTTGATCGCCAGCGAGGTTGCCGCCACCGCCGCCTCGATCACGAAAAACGCCCATTTCTTGCGAGTCTGACCGTCAAGTACCAGCGAGGTCGCGCGGCCCGTCGCGGCCCCGGCCCAGGCCAGACCCAACATTGCGTGCGCGTCGGGGACGTTCAGGATCAGCGCGCCAAGGCCCAGGCCGACAAACAGCGCCCCGGCCGAGGCACGGATTTCGGAATGGCCCATCGAGCTCGGTCCGGCGATCAGATCAAGCGTTTGAAGGGTAAAGCGCGGGGCAAGCCAGCCGAAAAGTCCAAGCCCGATGCTTAGAATTGCCAACGCAGCATTGATCAGGTCCATGTTTCGCCTCCCCTGCGTATCTGAATTCTACGCCCGAAACGGCGAATCGGATCACGGTGTCTGCACCTGACGGGCGGCAAAGACGGTTTCGGCCAGTTCTTCGGTATAACTGGCAAGGGCGGCCAGTTCAGCGTCGCAGGTCGTGGCGTCGTGAACCTCGAGCGCCTCGGCAATGGCGCGGTGCAGTGCGACGATGCGGGCGCGTGACCGGGCCGGGTAGGTGATCATGTTCATCAGCGGCTGCATTGCCTCGACCGCACCTGCCAATTGATACGACAGAACCGGGTTATGGGCGGCATCGACAAGAGCGCGGTGAAACGCGATATCGCTGGCGCAGAACGCCTCGTCGGTCAGGGCGGGGTCCTGCTGGCGGCTGATTTCGGCCAGCATCAGGGCAATCTGGTCATCGGTGCGACGCTGTGCGGCAAGGGGTGCGCAGGCCCGCTCGAGTGCATAGCGCGCCTCGCAGGCAGTGACAAAGCTGACTTCGTTCATTGACAACAGCAAGGTGGCGGTGGTGATCTGCTGGGCGTGCGCCTCGGCATAGGTCTGGCGGTTGACAAAGGCGCCGCCGGTGGCACCGCGCTGGGTGCGGATCAGTGCTTGCGCCGCCAGCCGTTTCAGCGCCTCGCGCACCGTCGGACGTGACACCGCGAATTTCTCGGCCAGTTCCGCCTCGGATGGCAACCGTTCGTCGACCGGAAGTGTGCCCGAAACGATCGCATCGCGGATCGCTGCAGCGATTTGCGCCGAGAGGTCGGGGGGGTTTGACGGATCAATCTGCATATGTCAGACAATTAAACGTCTGACATTTGATTTGGCAAGGGCCGAGTCGCTGATTTCCGGAGGATGAATGAACACGGGGCCAGCCATTTTGCCGCCGCGAAACCTTCTGTGGCTCGGTTTCTTTGCCGCTATTCTGGTGTCTTGGGTGGCCTTGTATCTGATGGCCGGGGCAATGGATATCGATGTGATCGGTCGCCCTGGCCCGATCGCTCGGGCGATGCGCGGCAAGGATCCCGGCATGGATATGGCGATGCCGATGGCCACATTTGGTCCCTTGGCGGCGATGTGGGCGGTGATGATGGCGGCGATGATGCTGCCGACGCTGATGCCGACATTGCGCGCCTACGGTGACCTCATGGTCAGCGCCAACGGCACGCGCGCCGGCTGGCTGGGAGTGGTTGCGGGCTTCATGGCGGTGTGGGTCGGCTTTGCCGGTCTGATCGCGGCGGCGCAAATTGTTCTGTTGTACGCGGGATTGATCGACATGCTGGGCATTGCCAAGACCGGCTGGTTCGCCGCCGCTCTGCTGATCGGGGTGGGCTTGTATCAGTTCAGCCGTGCCAAACAGGTCTGCCACGGTGTCTGTCACAGCCCGGCGATGTATTTTTTCGGCCACTGGCAGACCGGCTTTCCGGGTGGATTGCGCATGGGTCTGGGACTGGGAACATACTGCGTCGGCTGCTGCTGGGGTTTCATGGCGCTGGGGTTCGTTGGCGGGGTCATGAGCCTGCTATGGATGGGCCTTGCGACCCTGTTTATGGTGATCGAGAAGCTGCCCGACATCGGACATCGCGTGACACGACCAATGGGCGTCGTTCTAGTTCTGGCGGGGCTCGGCCTCGCTGCATATGCAATTTAGGGGAGGCTTGAAAATGGCTGAAAAGACAAAGGAACCGGCAGATCGGATCGCGATCAGCCAACGGATCGACAGCCGGATGCCCAATCCGGGGCGGCGCAAGATGACGCCAACCGATTGGGCGATCAAGGGCGAATTGTTCCTGAACTGCTCGTGCACCGTATTCTGCCCCTGCGTCGTCAGTCTGGGGGCGCATCCGCCGACCGAGGGCCATTGCCACGCCTGGATGGCCATCGCCATCGATGACGGCCATTTCGAAGGCGAGAGCCTGTCGGGCCTGAACGTCGGGTTGCTGGTCGATATTCCGGGGCGGATGGGCGAAGGCAACTGGAGGGTCGCCGCCTATGTCGATGAACGGGCTACTGAAAAGGCCTATGCAGGACTGTTGAAAATCTTTTCCGGCGCGGCGGGTGGCACCACCGGACTGTTTACCTTCCTTGTATCGGATATCATCGGCGCCGAGCGTGAAAAGGTCGAGATCCTGCGCGAAGGCACCAAGCGCAGCATCTTGATCGGTCGTAAAATTCAGGGCGAGGTCGAGATGCTGGCAGGCAAGGACGCCGCCCACCCGGTGATGGTATCCAACAGCAAATACTGGATGGGGCCCGATATTATCGCCGCGACCGGCACAAAATCAAAGGTCCGCGACTATGGCCGGGTCTGGGATTTCGGCGGCAAATCTGCGGAAATATGCCCGATCGACTGGAAGGGCCCAAAGTAATGATCGACGCCGCCTATTGCCGCCAGATGGCCCGCTACAACGCGTGGCAGAACAAGGATTTGCGGGCCGTTGTCGAGGCGATGCCCAAGGTCGAGCTGGACCGGGATCGCGGCGCCTTTTTCGGCTCGATTTTCGCGACTTTGAACCACCTGCTTTGGGCGGACCAGATCTGGTTGTCGCGTATTGCCGGCACCCCCGCGCCCAAGGGTGGCATCCCTGAAAGCTGCCAATTGACCCCGACGATAGCGGTCTGGGGGGCCGAACGGTTTCGCACCGATGGCGCCATTCGGGTCTGGGCCGATGCGCTGCACACGATCGACCTGACCGGTGACCTGAACTGGTACTCCGGCGCGATGGAACGCCAGATTGCCAAACCCCGCGCCCTTTGCATCGTCCATTTCTTCAACCACCAGGCCCATCACCGCGGTCAGATCCATGCGATGCTGTCGGCTGCCGGGCAAAAGCCGCAGACGACCGATTTGGCCTTTATGCCCGAAAGTTTCTGAATGCCCCTCATTTCACCCTCACGCCGTGTCCGCCGCACTCCGTTTTCCGCCGGTGTCGAGGCACAGGGCGTCAAGGCCTATACGGTCTACAACCACATGCTGCTGCCAACGATGTTCGAGTCGATCGTGGCCGATTACCATCACCTGAAAAAACACGTTCAGGTCTGGGATGTCGCCTGCGAACGGCAGATCGAACTGCGCGGCCCGGATGCGGCGCGACTGATGCAGATGCTGACCCCGCGTGATCTGCGCGGCATGCTGCCGGGGCAATGCTACTACGTGCCCATTGTTGACGAGACGGGTGGCATGCTGAACGATCCCGTCGCCCTGAAATTGGCCGAGGATCGTTGGTGGATATCCATCGCCGACAGCGATTTGCTGTTCTGGGTCAAGGGGTTGGTGCAAGGCTATCGGCTTGACGTGTTGGTCGATGAACCTGACGTGTCGCCCTTGGGCGTGCAGGGACCACAAGCCGACGACCTGATGGCGCGGGTCTTTGGCGACAAGGTGCGCGAGATCAAATTCTTCCGTTTCGGTTGGTTCGACTTTCAGGGCCGCAGCCTTGCCGTCGCACGGTCGGGCTATTCCAAGCAGGGTGGCTACGAAATCTATGTCGAGGGAAGCGACATCGGCATGCCCCTTTGGGACGCATTGTTTGCCGTCGGGCAAGACCTTTCGGTGCGCGCCGGATGCCCCAACCTGATCGAGCGGATCGAGGGCGGGCTGCTGTCCTACGGCAACGACATGACCCGCGAGAACACCCCGCACGAGGCGGGGCTGGGCCGGTTCTGTTCGACCCGCACCGCTATCGGTTGCGTCGGGCGGGATGCCCTTCTGCGGGTTGCGCGCGAAGGCCCGACACGCCAGATCAGGCCAATCACGATCGACGGCGAGATCGGCGGTTGTGATCGCCCGTGGCCGCTATATGCCAATGGCAAGCAGATCGGACAGGTGACGTCGGCCGCCAAAAGCCCCGACCACGCCACCAACGTCGCCATCGGCATGGTCCGCATGACCCATTGGGATGCCGGCACCGGGATCGAGGTCGAAACGCCCGACGGGATGCGCACCGCAACTGTGCAAGACAAATTCTGGATTTGAGGGAGAGACGCGATGTTCAACGCTTTGATGGTCGAAAAGGATGCAGAGGGCAAAACCCATGCGTCGGTACAACAAATCGGCGAGGATCGTCTGCCCGAGGGCGATGTGACGGTGGCGGTCGAATATTCGACGCTGAACTACAAGGACGGGTTGTGCGTCGGGCCGGGTGGCGGACTGGTGCGCAACTACCCGCATGTGCCGGGCATTGATTTTGCCGGAACCGTCGAAACCTCGGACGATGATCGCTACAAGGCTGGCGACAAGGTCGTCCTGACCGGTTGGCGGGTGGGCGAGGCGCATTGGGGCGGTTACGCCCAGAAGGCGCGGGTCAAGGCCGACTGGCTGGTGCCGCTGCCATCGGGTCTGACCACAAGGCAGGCGATGGCGGTGGGCACCGCCGGATTGACCGCAATGCTGGCGGTCATGGCGCTTGAGGATCACGGACTCAAGTCAAGTCAGGGACCGGTGTTGGTCACCGGAGCGGCGGGGGGGGTCGGATCTGTTGCCACGGCGATTCTGGCGAACCTCGGGTATGACGTTGCCGCCGTGACGGGCCGTCCGGAAACTGCGGATTATCTGCGCGGCCTCGGGGCGAACCAGATCGTCGCCCGCGAAGACATCAACGAAACCGTCAAACGTCCGCTCGAGGCGGAAACATGGTCCGGCTGCGTCGATGCCGTAGGCGGGGCAATGCTGGCGCGTTTGTTGGGGCAGATGAAATACGGCGCTTCGGTTGCAGCGGTCGGTCTGGCGGGTGGTGCGGGCCTGCCTGCGACGGTGGTTCCGTTTCTGCTGCGCGGGGTGAACCTGCTGGGGATCGACAGCGTCATGCAGCCGTATGACAACCGGGTGCGGGCCTGGACGCGGATCGCCCACGACCTGCCGATGGCAAAACTGGACGCGATGGTGCAGCCCGCGACGCTGGCCGATCTGCCGGACCTCGGGGCCGCGATCCTGCAGGGGCAGGTCAAGGGCCGGGTCGTCGTCGACGTCAACGCCTGAAGCGTTTTGCGTTTGGCCGGAATCAAACGTCGCCCGGAGTTGGGGCGACGTCTGGTCAATGTTGGTTCGAATCGAACGCAAAACGCGTCAGGCAGACTCTGCCAGCACCACATGGTTGCCGTCCGGGTCGCGCATCTGCAGGACGCTGGCGATTTTGCCTGGTTCGATCTCGTGCGGGTGCATGCCCAGATCGTGCAGGCGCTGACGTTCGCCGGACAGATCGCTGACGATCAGCGTCAACGTGCCGTCGCCATCCGACGCCGGGTCATGGAACAACTGAAACCCGGCGTGATCGCCCAGGTGCCATTCGGCAAGGCCGTCCATCGGATTGGCGTCGGGCTGGCGATCAAAGATCGCGGCATACCAGGCCATGCTGGCAATAAGATCTTTGCAGGACAGGTGGGCGTAGATACTTTTGATCGACATAAAAAATCTCCTTTGTTGCTTTAACCCGCATGTTTCGGTGTGGTTCCGCCCGGACAAATGAAAACGGCGCCCAGACAGGCGCCGTTCTCGTCAGTCTGCAGCCGAAATCACTCCGCGGGTTGGCCGACACCCACGGACATGCCCGCCCGCATCCGCCGCCCATCATTGAACAACGCCTTCGCCAGTGAAATGACCATCAGCACCATGATGATGGTGAATGGCAAGGCGCCGATGATCATCGCGTTCTGCAGCGCCGACAATCCGCCGCCCCCGGCAACCAGCAGCGTGCCAATGACCAGCGTCAGGATCACGCCCCAGATGATCCGGTGCAGAACGCCGGTTTCCTCGGCCCCGCCCGACATGATTGTGTTCATCACGAGGATGCCCGAGTCTGCCGAGGTCACAAGGAAGGTCATGATCAGCACCACGCACATGACGATGATCGCCTGCAGGAACCAGCCGTCCAGCATGAAAGACAGGGTGGTGAACAGCTTGGCCGAATTTGACGCTGCGAGGATCGCGCCGCCCGCAGTGCCGTTCAATTCCAGATCGATGGCAGTGCCGCCAAGGATGGTCATCCATGCAAAGCAGACCAGCGCCGGGGCGATGACGGCACCAAGGATGAATTCGCGCACCGTGCGCCCTTTGGAAATACGGGCCAGAAACAGGCCGACAAAGGGCGAAAACGCGATCCACCAGGCCCAGTAGAAGGTCGTCCAGCTGGCCTGCCAGCCAAACAGCCGACCGTCGGTCCCCGCGCCATAGATCTGGCCCAGAACCTCGGGCGAGAATCCGGCGGCGGCCGCGGGCACGGTACTTTGGAACCCGTCGAATGATCCATAGGCGCCGGTCGCCGCGTTATAAAGCGCCTGAATGTCCTCGGCACTGAGGTTCTGCGCATCGGCGGGCAGTTGCACTTGGAACGCGTCAATGCTGGTCGGACCATAGGCGCCAAAGCTCAGTTGAAAGAAATGCAGGATATAGTCGACCAGTGCTGTCCCGTAGGTCGTCATGGCAAACAGGAACGATCCAAAGACGACGAAGACCAACAACAGGATCATCGACAGGACGAGGTTGATGTTCGACAGCCACTTGACACCGCGACCGACGCCTGACACCGCCGACAGGATCGACATGCACATGATGATGACCAGCGCCACGATCAACCCGGTCTTGGTTGCCACGGGCGCGCCGCTTGAGGTATCCATCAGCCAGTCCGCCCCGGTAATTGCATAGACCCCGTCGACAAGTTGGCTGACCCCGAACCCGATTGTGACGGACACGCCGAGTATGGTGGCGACAACGCCCATGATGTCGATGATATGGCCGAGCAGGCCATTGGCGTATTTGCCAAGGATCGGTGTCAGCGCCGACCGGATCGTCAGCGGCATGCCCCGCGTGTAAGCGTAGTAGGCCAACGACAGGCCAGTCACCACATAGATTGCCCAGGCGTGAAATCCGTAGTGCAGGAACGTATAGCGATAGGCCGAGGTCATCGCCTCCTCGGTGGCGCCCACAACGTCGCCGCTCACGACGATCGGGTTAGACGCCCAGAGACCAAGCGGTTCGGCCGTTGCGAACACCATCAGACCAACCCCCAGACCGGCCCCGAACATCATCGAGAACCAAGAGAAATTGCTGAACTCGGGTTTCACCCCGGTCGGCCCCAGAACCCGGCTACCGGTCGACGGGATGATCGCAAGAGCGAACAGGAAAAACGCGAAGACGCCGACCGCGATGATGTAGAACGTGTTGAAACCGTTCAGCAGACTCGAGTTGACCGAGGCAAGCGTGGTGCCCGCGTTCTCTGGCCAGACCAGTGCCCAAAGCACAAGACAGACCATACTTATCTTGGAAATCAGGGCGATGGGCAGGCTATAGCCCTCGTAGAAGCCGCCCGGCTGCGTTGCGATGTCGATGTCCGTGAAAGGTGGCTTGATCGCCATGTTGCATTCTCTCCTGTTTGATCAATTCTGTCGGGGAAAACCATAGTGGGGCTACGTTAGGCGAGGAAGACAGGTTTTTTGAGCGGAAAACGGATTCAAAAAGCAGAAATGCGACATGGTGTCGCTTATAGCGTTCGCTCTCCCGATTGACCGCGACAGCCGTTGCGGTAACGGTGCACTGCATGGAACTTGATATTGCATGGGTTCGCGCCCAATTCCCCGCCTTCACTGCCGCGCCCCTGCAGGGTCAGGCCTTTTTCGAGAACGCGGGCGGGTCTTACACCTGCGCGCCGGTGATCGACCGGCTGTCGCGCTTTTACCGCGAACGCAAGGTGCAGCCCTATGCCCCCTACGCCGCATCCGAACTGGCCGGGGCCGAAATGGACGCGGCCCGCGCCCGGATGGCAGCGATGCTGGGGGTTACGACGCACGAGGTATCGTTCGGGCCGTCCACAACGCAGAATACCTATGTGCTGGCGCAGGCGGTGCGCAAATGGCTGAAACCGGGGCAGGCGATTGTCGTCACCAATCAGGATCACGAAGCGAACTCCGGCCCATGGCGGCGGCTGGCCGACGATGGCGTCGAGGTGCGTGAATGGCAGATCGACCCCGATACCGGCCATCTGGACTCCGCTGCGCTGGCCGATCTGCTGTATGACGATGTGGCGCTGGTCTGCTTTCCGCATTGTTCTAACGTGGTGGCCGAAATCAATGATGTCGCCGCGATCACCGAAATTGCCCATTCCGCCGGGGCCAAGGTGGTGGTTGACGGGGTCAGCTACGCGCCGCACGGGTTTGTCGACGTCGGCGCGCTGGGTTGCGACGTCTATCTGTTCAGCGCCTACAAGACCTATGGGCCGCATCAGGGCATCATGGCAATCCGCGAAGCGTTCGGCATGGACCTGCCCAATCAGGGGCACCATTTCAACGGTGACACCTTGTATAAACGGTTCACTCCGGCTGGGCCGGATCACGCCCAGATTGCCGCCAGCGCCGGCATGGCAGACTACATCGACGCCCTTTCGGCGCATCACGGTGGGCCTGCAATGGGCGCTGCGGCGGCGCGGCACGCCCTGGGCCTGATGCGGGCGCACGAGGTCGCGTTGACGCAGCCCTTGCTTGACTATCTGGGCGAACGTAACGACC
>JBBKXP010000063.1:0-6638 GCA_037969545.1 Paracoccaceae bacterium
GCTTCGAGCCGCCGCTCAGCTGACGCCGCAAAGGCGCGGGCAGTTGTGTCGATTTCTGCAAGTGCTGCGGTGTCGGAGGCACCGTACGAAGCCGCCAGAAACAGCGCGTCGGACCGACCCGCCCCACAGTCCAGCACATCTATCAGCCACGTCTCGAAGCTGGCTGCATCGCAAACCCAGCCAGTATCCACCGCTGCCTCCAACCCATGGCTGTAGGCAAACGCGCCGATAGGAAAGGCGGGCGAGAGCCATTGCGCCAGAGTCAGGATGTGGGCGTCAATGGGCGTGGCCATGCGTGCGCCCGTGCCCGTAGGCACCGCCCTCAGGGGTAAATGGTTCGACCACGTCGCGTAAGCTCGCCCCCAGCTTGTCCAGCATATCGCGCAGCACGTGGTTGCGCTGGATCAGCAGGCGCCGTGCCTCGATCTGGCAGGGCGTGTGCCGGTTACCGATGTGCCAGGCGAGGCGGGTCAGATCCAGCCCGGTGACTTCGAGAAGTTCTTCCGGTGCTGGCCGGACACAGACAAGTCGCCCACGTTCGAGCTCAAACGCATCGCCGTCGTTGACCGAGGTGGAATGCTCGAGATCAACCAGAAACCGGTCGCCGCTGTCGGTTCTCAGAACCTTTCGGCGCAGAAAACGGTCGTCGTAGCTTAAGGTAACGCTTTCCGCGGCGTGATGCGCATGCCGGATAGCGCGGCTTACAGGCAAGTCCATCGTGTCCTCCATCAGTACAGGAAATACCTCTGCGCCATCGGCAGCACTTCGGCGGGCTGGCACGTCAGCAATTCGCCGTCAGCGCGCACTTCATAAGTCTCGGGGCTCACTTCGATGTGCGGGGTCGCGTCGTTGAGGATCAGGTCCTTCTTGCCAATTGTCCGTGTGTTCTTGACGGCCAGTGTTTGCTTGGCGAGACCCAGTTGCCCGCGAATACCTGCCGCCTGCGCGGCCTCTGACACGAAGGTCACCGCCGAATGCTCGACCGAGCGACCGTAAGCCCCGAACATCAGCCGCGAATAGACCGGCTGCGGCGTCGGGATCGAGGCGTTGGGGTCGCCCATCTGGGCGCAGACGATAGTGCCAGCCATCAAAACCATTTCCGGTTTCACGCCGAAGAACGCCGGGTTCCAAAGCACCAGATCGGCGCGCTTGCCTTCCTCGATGCTGCCAACCTCACCGGCGATCCCGTGTGCGATGGCCGGGTTGATGGTGTATTTCGCGATGTAGCGGCGGACACGGAAATTGTCGTTGTCACCGGTCTCTTCAGCCAGGCGACCGCGCTGTTTGCGCATCTTATCAGCGGTTTGCCAGGTGCGGATCAATACCTCGCCGACCCGGCCCATGGCCTGACTGTCCGAAGCGATGATCGAAAACGCGCCCATGTCATGCAGGATGTCCTCTGCGGCGATGGTCTCGCGGCGGATGCGGCTTTCGGCAAAGGCGACGTCTTCGGGGATCGACTTGTCGAGATGGTGGCAGACCATCAACATGTCGAGGTGTTCTTCAAGCGTGTTGACCGTGAAGGGGCGCGTCGGGTTTGTCGAGGACGGCAGGACAAAATCCTCACCGCAGATCTTGATGATATCAGGCGCGTGGCCGCCACCGGCGCCTTCGGTGTGAAAGGCGTGGATGGTGCGGCGCTTAATGGCATTCACCGTGTTCTCGACAAAGCCGGATTCGTTCAGCGTGTCCGTGTGAATCATCACCTGCACGTCCATGGCGTCGGCGACTGACAGGCAGCAGTCGATGGCGGCGGGGGTGGTGCCCCAATCCTCGTGCAGTTTCAGGGCGCAGGCGCCAGCCAGCACCTGTTCTTCAAGCGCTGCAGGTAGCGATGCATTGCCCTTGCCTGCGAAGGCGAGGTTCATCGGGAAGGCATCCGCCGCCTGCAACATCCGTCCGATATGCCACGGGCCGGGCGTGCAGGTTGTGGCCATCGTCCCGTGCGCAGGGCCGGTTCCGCCGCCCAACATGGTGGTCACACCGGAATGCAGCGCATCCTCGATCTGTTGCGGGCAGATGAAGTGGATGTGACTGTCGAACCCACCTGCGGTCAGGATGCGGCCCTCGGCGGCAATCGCCTCGGTGCCAGGGCCGATGATGATATCGACGCCCGGCTGCGTGTCCGGATTGCCCGCCTTGCCGATCTTGTGGATGCGCCCGCCGCGCAGACCGACATCGGCCTTGTAGATGCCGGAATGATCGACGATCAGCGCGTTGGTGATGACGGTGTCGATCGCGCCATCGGCCCGTGTGACCTGAGATTGGCCCATGCCGTCGCGGATCACTTTCCCGCCACCGAACTTGACCTCTTCGCCATAGGTGGTCAAGTCGCGCTCCACCTCGATGATCAGGTCCGTGTCGGCCAACCGCAACCGGTCGCCGGTGGTGGGTCCGAACATGGCCGCGTAATCGGCGTGGCTGATCTTGCCTGGCATCAGAGATCACCCATGATATGTTGATTAAATCCATAGATCCGCCGGTCTCCCGCAACCGGGATTAAACGCACTTCACGCCGCTGCCCTGGCTCGAATCGAACTGCGGTGCCTGCCGGTATGTCCAGTCGTCGGCCAAGTGCTGCGTGTCGGTCGAACTCCAGCGCGGCGTTGGTTTCGGCGAAATGGTAGTGACTGCCAACCTGGATCGGACGGTCGCCGGTGTTGGAAACCATCAAAGATGTCGCCATGCGCCCATCGTTCAGCGTTATCATGCCGTCGGCAGGAAATAGTTCTCCGGGAATCATCGGCGGCTCCTATCGGATCGGTTGATGAACGGTGACCAGCTTGGTGCCGTCGGGAAATGTCGCCTCGACCTGAACGTCATGAATCATCTCGGGGATACCTTCCATGCATTGCTCGCGGGTGATCACATGTGCGCCCGCCTCCATCATGTCGGCGACCGAGCGACCGTCGCGCGCGCCCTCGACCACCGCGTCGGTGATCAGGGCAATGGCCTCGGGGTGGTTCAGTTTGACGCCGCGCGCCAGGCGCTTGCGGGCCACGTCGGCGGCCATGGCGATCAGCAGTTTGTCTTTCTCTCGGGGAGTCAGGTTCATTCTAAAACGTCCAGCATCTGGGCAATTCGGAATCCGCAAGGAACTTCAGCGCGGGCACAAGCGTCTCCCGCAGGCCATAGCCATCCGCGCAAAGGCACCGCGCAACGAGCACGTCGGCGGCGATCAGACTGGCACCCGCTGTTTGTGGCAGAAATGCGCGCAGGCGTTCCAGCCGCACCCCTGCATCCGCGGCGACATAGACGATTAGCGCCATCGCACCCGCGCCGTTGGCTACATTCGGCCGGGCAAGATGGGCGGCGATATCTTTGGCAAGCGCGGTGCGGTCCAGAAACAGCGGCCGGCCGTCGCGGCGGATGTCGATACAATCTCGAAACCGGACGTCGTGCAGTATTTCACCCATTGCGACGCGGCCAAAAATCAGCGGTTCTGCCAGCAGCATCTCGGCAGCCGGGGCAAGATCGACCCGTAGCTGTCGGTTCAATGCAGAGCCGTCAAACAGGATGGTCTCCTGCGGCAGCCAATGCAGCCGGGCTTTGGGAGCGACGCGCAGCGTTGTCGTCAGATGTCCCGTTTCGCCGGGTTGTGCCCGATAGGCCCGCTCGGCGGCCTGCGAAGTAAGCGTCAGGGCAGTGCCCGGCGCGGCCTCGGCAGTAATCTCAAATCGGTCACCGCCGGTGATGCCGCCAGCGGTGTTGATGAGTACCGCCTCGACACCGTTGCCGTCACTGCGCGGAAACAGGCACTTCAGCGAGCCTGACATGCGCAATCGGTCGAGCGCTGTGCCACCGGCGACGCGCTTGACCGACAGCGACACCGCACCTTGCGCGCGCGGTTGCTGCGGCACGGAAATTTGCGGCGCAATGGCGGAAGAGTGGGTAATCGGAGTCTCCAGCGACGGCTTTATTTCATTGCTGTCCTTGTTGGTGCCTGCGCGCCAAACGACCAGTCAAAGTACGCGTCGCACCAAAATCTTGCTTACAATTGCCGAAAAAATGACCATCGGCCGGCGCATTGCCGGAAAATTAGGCACACTCATCGAAGGGTTCGCATTTATCGCTTCCCGGGATTGCCTATCTTGCTGCATTGCAGAATCGCTTTCCTACCTGCTGCCACAATCATGCCGAAAGCGGGTGTGTGACGACCGGACGAATTGGACCTCGGACCAGCCGTCACACGGGTGCAACACTTAAGTTGCGGAGAACTGGGTAGGGAGTTTCGCTTGCCATGGCAAGCGCCCCGATGGCGCCCTCCGCAAGGAGATGCAAATGAAAATCCTGAACACAATGGTTGCCACAACAACCGCACTTGCGCTGCAATCCGCAGGCGCACTGGCCGCCGACTGCCCGATCAAGGTGGGGGTCCTGCATTCCCTGTCTGGCACCATGGCAATTTCCGAAACCACACTGAAAGACACGATGCTGATGCTGATTGATCAGCAGAATGCCAAGGGCGGCTTGCTGGGATGCGAGCTGGAGGCGGTCGTGGTCGATCCAGCCTCGGACTGGCCACTGTTCGCTGAAAAGGCGCGCGAATTGCTGACGGTGCACGAGGTTGACGTGATTTTTGGCAACTGGACCAGCGTTAGCCGCAAGTCGGTCTTGCCGGTAATCGAAGAACTAAACGGTCTGCTGTTCTATCCGGTACAATACGAAGGCGAAGAATCCTCCAAGAACGTTTTCTACACCGGCGCCGCCCCGAACCAGCAAGCGATCCCGGCGACGGACTATTTCCTTGAAGAACTGGGGGTCGAGAAATTCGCGCTGCTGGGCACCGACTATGTGTATCCGCGCACGACGAACAACATCCTCGAGGCATATCTGCAATCCAAAGGCATCGCCGAGAGCGACATTTTCGTAAACTACACGCCCTTTGGCCATTCCGACTGGTCCAAGATCGTCGCCGACGTGGTGGCTCTGGGTGCTGATGGCAAGAAGGTCGGCGTAATCTCGACCATCAACGGTGATGCCAATATCGGCTTTTACAAGGAACTGGCGGCAGCGGATGTTTCTGCTGACGATATCCCGGTCGTGGCCTTTTCGGTTGGTGAAGAGGAATTGTCGGGGCTTGATACCTCGAACCTTGCCGGCCATCTGGCGGCCTGGAACTACTTTCAGTCTTCCGATACGCCAGAGAATGCCACGTTCATCGAGGCTTGGAAAGGCTTCATCGGCGACGACAAACGCGTCACCAATGACCCGATGGAGGCGCATTACATCGGCTTCAACATGTGGGTCAACGCGGCAGAAGCGGCGGGCACCACCGAAGTCGACGCGGTGCGCACGGCGATGTACGGTCAGGAGTTTCCTAACCTGACCGGCGGCACCGCGGTGATGCTGCCAAATCACCATTTGGCCAAGCCGGTGCTGATCGGCGAAATCCTGTCAGACGGCCAGTTCGAAATCATCAGCCAGACCGAAGAGGTTCCAGGTGATGCCTGGACCGACTATCTGCCGGAATCGGCCGTGCTGACCTCGGATTGGAAGGACCTCGGCTGCGGTATGTACAATACCGAGACCCAGACCTGCGTGCAGACGCTGTCGAACTACTGATCCCCAGAAAACGCCAGAGAGGGTTCGCCCTCTCTGGCCGCATTTTTAGCCCCTCGGACACAATTGAAACATGCAACGCGCTTTCATCGCCATTCTTTTGCTGGCCATTTTGCATACCGCTGCATGGGCCCAGACCGGTCCGGTGCAGGCGATCCTGCAGGAGCATCGGGACGCAATTCTGAAAAGTTCCCGCACGTCCATCCGACCCGCCATCGAGGCCATAGCATCGAGCGGATTGCCGCAAGCCCAGGCGGCGCTGGAGGCGTGGCAGGGCAAGGATATGTGGTTACGCGAAGCCGATGGGCTGTTCTTTCGCGCCGAAAAGTCGGGCGATGTCTATGCTTTGTACGATTTCGACAGCGGAGTGCAGGTCGGCGAGGCGGACAATGCCGAACTTGACCAGATCAAACCCAACAGCGGTATCCGTGCGCTGATCGCCACCGCCCTGGTGCAATTCCAACTGTCGGATCCGATCCGCGCCAACCGTCTTGCGGCGCTGACTTCGCTCGAGCGCAATCCGATGGCCGAGGCGCTGGCTCCCTTGCGTGCATCAATTGAGGGCGAGGCCGATGCCATTCTTCTGACCAAAAAGATGCGACTGGAGCGGCTGCTGACCATGGCTTACGACACTGACCCTGACGCGCGCGTTGCAGCCATCGAACAAATGTCTGGCGAGTCCGGTCTTGATGTGCGTGCCACGTTGAACCCGATCCTGCAGACCCAGGTGCGGGTGTTTTCCGGCGATATCCCCGCAAACCTCAACATCAAATCCCGCCTCAGGCCTGGCAGCGACACATTGCCTGCAAAAGCGGCCTATGACCTACTGATCGCGGAGAACTACGCACCTGCGCTGATCTCACGCGACGACTTGCGCGATGTTCTTGCCGAGAACATCGTGGACGGCCGCGTAGGGGGTGTTGCCGTCGCCAGGCTGAGCGCGCCGACGGCCCGCACCGAAGCCTATGAGGCGCTGGTCGAACAAGGCCTCGCCAAGCCAGCCGTCACCGAAGACGAAATCGGCGGCTTTCTTGCAAATCATCAATTCGCTGAAGTCTTCATCGAACCATCGAAGC